>NZ_JAKUFY010000019.1:0-67479 GCF_022663675.1 Bacillus cereus group sp. BfR-BA-01355 | reverse complement strand
CTTGACATATTATAGTGGTACATGTTGTATAATAACAATGGACTATTTTGCTCATCATAAAAAAGTGTAATTTAAAACATAAAATATGAGAGTGAAAAGAAAGAACGATGGAATTTTCTTTAAAAAGATTATATGATAGTAACTAAAGTAGTCTAGCTCACTTTCACCATTTATGAAGGGGGAAACGAGATGTCAATTGAAATTAAAACGAAGTACGGTCAAATTGATATTAGTACAGATGTAATTGCGACAATTGCTGGAGGTGCCGCGGTAGATTGCTACGGTATCGTAGGTATGGCATCAAAAAATCAGTTAAAAGATGGATTAACAGACATTTTACGAAAAGAAAACTTCACTAGAGGTGTTATTGTTCGTAAAGATGAAGATGAAGTACATATTGATATGTATATTATTGTGAGCTATGGTACGAAAATTTCAGAAGTGGCACATAATGTGCAGACGAAAGTGAAATATACATTAGATCAAACTGTAGGACTAGCAGTAGATTCTGTAAACATCTACGTACAAGGAGTTAAAGTAATAAACTTGTAATGTGCATTAAGGAGGAAAATCTGTGTCAATTCAAAAAATTGATGGAAAACGTTTATCACAAATGATCATGCAAGGAGCGAATAATTTAACAAATAATGTTCAGCTTGTTGATGCATTAAACGTATTTCCAGTTCCAGATGGCGATACCGGTACAAACATGAACTTATCTATGACTTCAGGTGCGCGTGAAGTGAAAGCAAATCCTTCACAGCATGCTGGTAAAGTCGGCGTAAGTTTAGCCAAAGGATTATTAATGGGAGCTCGTGGTAACTCTGGAGTTATTCTATCTCAGTTGTTCCGTGGTTTCTCTAAATCCATTGAACAAAAAGAAGAATTAACAACAGTTGATTTTGCTGCAGCACTAGAAGCTGGAGTAGAGGCGGCTTATAAAGCGGTTATGAAACCGATTGAAGGAACGATTTTAACGGTTGCAAGAGAAACGGGTAAATATGCAGTAACAGTTGCGAAAAAACAGCGCGACTTTGTTTTGTTTATGGAAGACGTTGTGAAAGAAGCAAACGCATCGTTAAATCGTACGCCAGATTTATTACCTGTATTAAAACAAGTTGGCGTTGTAGATAGCGGTGGTAAAGGTCTTGTAGTGGTATACGAAGGATTTTTAGCTGACTTAAAAGGAGAAACGATTTCTTCTGATGCACCGACGCAAACATCTATGAATGAGATGGTACGCGCAGAACATCACCGTAGTGTACAAAGCCAATTGAGTACAGAAGATATTAAGTATGGATATTGTACGGAGTTCATGGTGAAATTAGAGGCTGAAAAGGTGAAAGAGCATAATTTCTCTGAACAAAAATTCCGTGAAGATATTAGTGTATATGGTGATTCTCTACTAGTTGTGTCTGATGATGAAATTGTAAAAGTTCATATCCACGCAGAACATCCTGGAGACGCTATGAACTACGGGCAAAAATACGGTAGTTTAATTAAGATTAAAGTAGAAAATATGCGTGAACAGCATACTGCTTTATTAGATGAACCTGCTATGGTTCCTGAACAACCAGCTCAATCGAAAGAAAAACAACCATATGGTATCGTAACTGTGGCAATGGGGTCTGGTATTAAAACTTTATTTGAGAGCATCGGCGCAACGAAAGTTATCGAAGGTGGTCAAACGATGAATCCAAGTACGGAGGATATCGTGAAGGCAATTGAAGAAGCAAATGCTGAAAAAATCATTATTTTACCGAATAACGGAAATATTGTAATGGCAGCAGAACAAGCGGCATCAGTTGTAGATCAAGAAGTTATTGTTGTTCGTTCGAAAACAGTTCCTCAAGGTATGGCAGCAATGTTAGCATTTAACCCAGTTGGAACGTTAGAAGAGAATGAAGAAAACATGCAAGAAGCTTTATCTCATGTGAAAACAGGTCAAATTACGTATGCTGTACGTGATACGGAAATTGATGGTGTAGCAATTCAAAAAGATGACTTCATGTGTATTGCAGATGGAAAAATTGTATCTACAAATGCTGAAAAAGTAGGAGCTGCGAAGCAATTACTAGAAGCGCTTATTGATGAAGATTCTGAAATCGTAACGATTCTACAAGGTGAAGATGCAACTGACGAAGAAGTAGCGGAGTTAGTTGAATTTGTAGAAGAGAAATTTGAAGATGCAGAAGTAGAAGTGCATGCTGGAAACCAACCAGTGTATTCTTTCATCTTCTCTGTAGAATAAGATAAGATTCGTTTTGAAAATAAATGGATTACTTACTTGCTAATGGATAAGAAGTAGTAATATGAAGTTTATTACTAGTTTTTATTCAAAAGGCTAGCATATTGGAGAGAGAAAAGAGCCTTGCTGCTAATAGTGAGGCTCTTTTTTACTTGTTTTATATAAGGGATTTGAGTAGTTTCTCTTAGAATGCCTATGATAGAATATATAAGGTGAAAGAGAGCGATTACAGATGCTAATTGGTACTCAAATAAAATGCAATAAAGAAAATAATGTGACGGGGTGTGAGAATCTTGAATGATGTTGTACAAGTTCCTGTTACGGATGTAAAGGGGATCGGAGGAGAAACATCTGAGTTACTACATGAGATGGGGATTTATACAGTTTCTCATCTATTAGAACATTTTCCGTACCGTTATGAAGATTATGCGATGAAAGATCTTGCTGAAGTAAAGCATGATGAACGTGTAACGGTTGAAGGGAAGGTTCATAGTGCTCCTTTGCTGCAATATTATGGTAAGAAGAAATCGCGTCTAACAGTTCGTGTTCTCGTCGGTCGTTATTTAATTACGGCGGTATGTTTTAATAGGCCTTACTATAAGCAAAAATTAACGTTAGATGAAACGGTAACGATTACTGGTAAATGGGATC
The DNA here is from genome assembly GCF_022663675.1 of Bacillus cereus group sp. BfR-BA-01355. Classification (NCBI taxonomy): domain Bacteria; kingdom Bacillati; phylum Bacillota; class Bacilli; order Caryophanales; family Bacillaceae; genus Bacillus; species Bacillus cereus group sp. BfR-BA-01355. The sequence continues at coordinate 64,580 of NZ_JAKUFY010000019.1, read as the reverse complement.
AACATCGTCAAACAATTGCTGTATCAGAACTTCATTTTGGGCCAGTTGTACGTCAACAAGAAGTGGAGCCAGTTTACTCAGTAAAGGGGAAACTTACAGTAAAACAGATGCGTCGTTTTATTGCTCAAGCGTTAAAGGAATATGGAGATTCTATAGTCGAAGTGTTACCGGATGGTTTGTTAGGCCGGTATAAATTATTACCAAGATATGAAGCACTTAAGGCTTTGCATTTTCCGGTAGGACAGGAGGATTTAAAGCAAGCGCGTCGCCGTTTTGTATATGAGGAATTTTTCTTATTTCAGCTGAAAATGCAAACGCTGAGGAAAATGGAGAGGGAAAATTCAAAAGGGACGAAGAAAGAGATTCCGTCAGTAGAATTACAAGAATTTATCGATGCACTGCCGTTTCCGTTAACGGGTGCGCAGCGCCGAGTTGTAGATGAAATTTTAAAAGATATGACATCTCCTTATCGGATGAACCGACTATTACAAGGTGACGTTGGTTCTGGGAAAACAGTTGTTGCTGCGATTGGCCTTTATGCATCGAAATTAGCTCATTATCAAGGTGCTTTAATGGTTCCTACAGAAATTTTAGCTGAGCAACATTATCAGTCGCTTGCTGAAACGTTTTCGCATTTTGGTATGAAGGTGGAACTGCTAACAAGTTCTGTTAAAGGTGCGAGACGACGAGACATTTTAGCGAAGTTAGAACAAGGAGAAATAGATATTCTTGTTGGAACGCACGCTTTAATTCAAGATGAAGTTATATTTCATAGGTTGGGTCTCGTTATTACGGATGAACAGCATCGATTTGGTGTAGCGCAGCGCCGAGTTTTACGGGAGAAAGGTGAAAGTCCAGATGTATTATTTATGACAGCGACACCAATTCCGCGTACGCTTGCAATTACTGCATTTGGAGAGATGGATGTTTCAATAATCGATGAGATGCCAGCAGGGAGAAAGGTGATTGAAACATACTGGGCAAAACATGATATGTTAGATCGCGTCCTCGGTTTTGTTGAGAAGGAGATAAAAAAAGGAAGACAGGCATACGTTATTTGTCCTCTAATTGAAGAATCTGAGAAACTTGATGTGCAAAATGCTATCGACTTACATAGTATGCTGACGCATCATTACCAAGGGAAATGCCAAGTTGGATTGATGCATGGGAGATTATCGTCTCAGGAAAAAGAAGAGATAATGGGACAGTTTAGTGAAAATAAAGTGCAAATTCTTGTATCGACAACAGTTGTTGAGGTTGGTGTGAACGTACCGAATGCGACTGTGATGGTTATTTATGATGCAGAACGTTTCGGTTTATCGCAGCTTCATCAGCTTAGAGGGCGTGTCGGGCGTGGTAGTGAACAATCATATTGTTTATTAATAGCAGACCCTAAATCAGAAACAGGAAAAGAAAGAATGCGCATAATGACTGAAACAAATGATGGATTTGTATTGTCAGAAAAAGATTTAGAATTACGAGGTCCTGGAGATTTCTTTGGGAGTAAGCAAAGTGGCTTACCGGAATTTAAGGTTGCTGACATGGTACACGATTATCGAGCGTTAGAAACAGCAAGGCAAGATGCGGCGATACTAGTAGAGTCAGAAGCATTTTGGCACAATGATCAATACGCTGCCTTGCGTACGTATCTTGATGGGACAGGTGTGTTCCAAGGAGAGAAGCTCGATTAAAGGGAGTCAACAAAAAAATTGTTGCATTCTACTTTCAATGATTATATACTACTGTTAGTACCTAGTCATAAAAATGGATGGTGCGGTATGAAGAAAAGAAGAAGTAAAAAAGAAAGACAAGAATTATTACAACAAACAATCGAATCAAATCCTTTTATTACGGATGAAGATTTAGCGGAAAAATTTCAAGTGAGTATACAAACAGTACGACTGGATCGTATGGAATTGTCTATTCCTGAATTAAGAGAGAGAATTAAACATGTAGCTACAAAGCAACATGAAGAAGATGTGAAATCTTTACCGTTAGAAGAGGTTGTCGGAGAAATTATTGATATTGAATTAGATAGACATGCAATCTCTATCTTTGAAGTAAAGGTAGAACATGTATTTAAAAGAAATCAAATTGCCCGTGGGCATCATCTGTTTGCGCAAGCAAACTCACTAGCTGTTGCGGTTATTGATGAAGAATTAGCTTTAACTGCAAAGTCTACCATTCGATATATTCGCCCTGTAAAATTAGGAGAGCGTGTTGTTGCAAAAGCGCGTGTTGAAGACGTAGAGAATGATAAGGGACGGACGGTTGTCAAAGTGCGTAGCTTCGTTGGAGAAGAACTTGTTTTTACAGGCACTTTTGAAATGTATCGATCTAGTAATTATAGTGAGGAAGGTAACAACTTATGAAAATCGCAATAGATGCAATGGGCGGAGATCACGCTCCAAAGGCTGTAGTATTAGGGGCAATGAAAGCTATTAAGGAATATTCTGATTTACATATTACGTTAGTAGGGAAAGAAGAGGAAATTCGTCAATACTTAACGAGTGATGAACGAATTACTATTCTTCATACAGACGAAAAAATAGAATCGACGGAAGAACCAGTAAGAGCGGTTCGTCGAAAAAAACAAGCTTCAATGGTACTTGCGGCACAGCAAGTAAAGGATGGAGAAGCAGACGCTTGTATATCCGCAGGTAGTACAGGAGCTTTAATGGCAGCTGGATTATTTGTTGTCGGTCGTATGGAAGGAATTGAGCGACCAGCTTTATCGCCTACAATGCCAACTGTAGATGGAAAAGGTTTTGTTATGTTAGATGTTGGAGCAAATGTTGATGCAAAACCAATTCATTTATATCAATATGCAGTAATGGGATCTGTTTATGCTGAGAAGGTAAGAGGAATTGAAAATCCTCGTGTTGGACTATTAAACGTTGGAACAGAGGATGGAAAAGGAAACGAGCTTTCAAAGCAAGTATTTGCAATGCTTAAGGATGCGCCAATTAATTTCGTTGGGAACGTTGAATCGAGAGATTTATTGCAAGGTGTAGCAGATGTTGTTGTATGTGATGGTTTTACAGGGAATGTAGCGTTGAAATCATTAGAAGGAACAGCACTTGCGCTATTCTCTATGTTGAAAGAACAACTAATGAGTTCGTTTACGAGCAAATTAGCAGCGGCGGTATTAAAGCCAAAACTTATGGTATTAAAAGATAAAATGGATTATTCGGAGTATGGGGGAGCTGCATTATTTGGATTGAAAGCACCTGTCATTAAGGCTCACGGTTCTTCTAATGACCAGTCGATATTTAGTGCGATTCGTCAAACGAGAGAAATGGTAGCGAAAGAAGTAATTCCTACAATTTCAAGCGTAATGGAGAAAGAGTCACTCCAATAAGAGGAGGATTTGAAATGGGAAAAATAGCATTTCTTTTTCCGGGCCAAGGTTCACAGGCAGTTGGAATGGGTAAACAATTAGCAGAGAATAATAAAGAGGTTGCAAAAGTGTTTGCAAAAGCAGATGAGGTGTTACAAGATTCACTTTCAGAAGTGATTTTTGAAGGACCGCAGGAAAAGCTTACATTAACAACAAATGCGCAGCCTGCATTATTAACAACGAGTTTTGCTATTTTGACAGCTTTGAAAGAGTATGACATTACACCTAACTTTGTCGCTGGTCATAGTTTAGGTGAATATAGCGCTCTTGTAGCAGCTGGTGCATTAACTTTTGAAGATGCTGTATATGCTGTAAGGAAACGTGGCGAATATATGGAAGAAGCTGTTCCAGACGGGGAAGGTGCGATGGCAGCTATATTAGGTGCTGACCTAGATATGCTGAAACAAGTTACAGAAGAAGTAACAAGTGAAGGATATGCAGTGCAAATCGCTAATATGAATAGTACGAAGCAAATTGTGATTTCTGGAACGAAGCAAGGTGTAGAGGTTGCTTCTCAAAGAGCGAAAGAAAATGGTGCAAAGAGAGCAATTCCACTAAAAGTAAGTGGGCCTTTCCATTCTTCACTTATGAAGCCGGCAGCTGAGAAGTTCCAAAGTGTTTTAAATGAAATTACAATTCATGACACGAATATTCCTGTTATTGCAAATGTTACGGCGGATGTTATTACACGTGGTGCAGACATTCAAGAAAAGTTAATCGAACAGCTTTATTCGCCTGTATTATGGTACCCGTCTATTGAATGTATGGTGCAGCAGGGAGTAGATACATTTATTGAAATTGGACCTGGAAAAGTACTTGCTGGACTTATGAAGTCGATTGATTCATCAGTGAAAGCATATGCGATATATGATGAAGAGACATTAAAAGATACCATTTCAAATTTGAGAGGAGAAAACTGATGTTAAAAGGGAAGGTAGCATTAGTAACTGGCGCTTCACGTGGAATTGGTCGCGCGATTGCGATCGATTTAGCGAAACAAGGGGCAAATGTAGTAGTGAATTATGCAGGTAATGAACAAAAAGCAAATGAAGTAGTAGATGAAATTAAGAAATTAGGTTCTGATGCAATTGCGGTAAGAGCAGATGTTGCAAATGCTGATGATGTTACAAATATGGTGAAACAAACAGTAGATACATTTGGACAAGTTGATATTCTTGTAAATAATGCTGGTGTAACAAAAGATAATTTATTAATGCGTATGAAAGAAGAAGAATGGGATACAGTTATTAATACAAACTTAAAAGGTGTATTCTTATGTACAAAAGCAGTATCTCGCTATATGATGCGTCAACGTCACGGTAGAATTATAAATATCGCTTCGGTTGTTGGTGTTATAGGAAACCCAGGGCAAGCTAATTATGTTGCTGCTAAAGCGGGTGTTATTGGATTAACAAAAACATCTGCAAAAGAGTTAGCAAGTCGAAATATTACAGTGAATGCAATTGCGCCGGGCTTTATTGCGACTGATATGACAGATGTACTAGATGAGAATATTAAAGCAGAAATGTTAAAAGTTATTCCAGCTGCTCAATTTGGTGAAGCGCAAGATATCGCGAATGCTGTAACGTTTTTTGCTTCTGATCAAAGCAAATATGTTACAGGTCAAACGTTAAATGTTGATGGCGGTATGGTAATGTAATAAAAGAATCGATTTCACCTAGTTTTTTTGGTCAATATTTAATATAATATTTGAGGGGAGGTGAATGGAATGGCAGATGTTTTAGAGCGCGTAACAAAAATCATCGTTGATCGTTTAGGAGTAGAAGAGACTGAGGTAGTACCAGCTGCAAGCTTCAAGGAAGATTTAGGAGCAGACTCCCTAGATGTAGTAGAACTTGTAATGCAATTAGAAGATGAATTCGAAATGGAAATTTCTGATGAAGATGCTGAAAAGATTGCTACTGTTGGCGATGCTGTGACTTACATAGAGAGTCATCTATAATGCTTAAGTGAAGTCCCGTTTTTTAGCGGGGCTTTCTGGCTTATATCTGGAGGGACCTATGCCGTACCGAAAATATAGAGAAAAAAAATACGAAACAAAATATCGTGAAGCATTTAAAGTGTTTCAAGAAAAGATAGGTATTACGTTTACAGATGAAAAATTATTGATTCAAGCATTTACGCATTCATCGTATGTGAATGAGCATCGAAAAAAACCGCATGAAGATAACGAGCGTCTTGAATTTCTTGGAGATGCAGTATTGGAACTTACTGTATCGCAGTATCTGTTTCAAAAATATCCGACAATGAGCGAAGGAGAGTTAACAAAACTACGTGCAGCTATTGTATGTGAGCCATCTCTTGTTCGTTTTGCGAACGAATTGTCATTTGGTAGCCTTGTTTTATTAGGAAAAGGTGAAGAAATGACAGGTGGACGTGAACGACCAGCTTTATTAGCGGATGTCTTTGAAGCGTTTATTGGTGCCCTTTATCTTGATCAAGGGTTAGAAACAGTTTGGGAATTCTTAAAAGAAATTGTATATCCGAAAATTAATGAGGGTGCTTTTTCTCATGTGATGGATTATAAGAGTCAGTTACAAGAATTGATTCAGCGTGATGGTAGTGGCAATGTTGAGTATCAAATTTTGCAAGAAAAAGGACCAGCTCACAATCGAGAATTTGTGTCACGTGTTACGTTAAATAACGTAGCTTTAGGTCTTGGTAGTGGTAAGTCGAAAAAAGAAGCAGAGCAACAAGCTGCTGCAGAAGCATTGAAAAAATTAAAAGAACAACTATAAGGAATCCCCCTTTGAATGAGGGGGATTCCTTATGCATAGAATGAAACTTTCTTTTTGTTTGTGAATAAAAGGAAGGGAAATCCGTATGATAGCTCGTTTTTGTATAGATAACAGTTATAGCAACGGAGAATAGGAGGAAGGCCTTTCGTGTTTTTAAAAAGATTAGAAATAGCAGGATTTAAGTCTTTTGCTGAGCGTGTATCTGTTGATTTTGTCCCAGGTGTAACTTCTGTAGTAGGCCCTAATGGAAGCGGGAAAAGTAATATTACTGATGCGATTCGCTGGGTACTTGGTGAACAATCTGCAAAATCATTACGTGGTGCAAAGATGGAGGATATTATTTTTGCAGGCAGTGATACGAGGAGAGCGGTTAATGTTGCTGAAGTAACAATAACTTTAAATAATGAAGATCAACGTTTACCAATTGAATACAATGAGGTGTGTGTAACACGTCGTGTATCTCGTTCAGGTGATAGTGATTTTTATATTAATAAACAATCATGTAGATTGAAAGATATTATCGATTTATTTATGGACTCTGGTATGGGAAGAGAAGCTTTTTCAATTATTAGCCAGGGGAAAGTGGAAGAGATTTTAAGTAGTAAGTCAGAAGAGCGTCGAGGTGTATTTGAAGAAGCGGCAGGCGTACTGAAATACAAACTTCGCAAAAAGAAAGCTGAAGGGAAGTTAGCAGAAACACAAGAAAACTTAAATCGTGTACAAGATATAATTCATGAATTAAGTAGTCAAGTAGAACCTTTAGAAAGACAAGCTTCTATTGCGAAAGATTATCTTGAGAATAAAGAAGAATTAGAGAAAGTAGAAGCTGCGCTTATTGTACATGAAATTGAAGAATTGCATGAGAAATGGGAAGCGCTTCGAAATCAGTTTGGGCATAATAAAGACGAAGAAGCTAAAATGTCAACGGATTTACAAAAAAGTGAAGAAGAGCTTGAGGAATTACGAGGACAATTACAAGCGGTAGATGAGTCTGTAGATTCGTTGCAAGAAGTACTTCTTCTTTCTAGTAAAGAGCTAGAAAAACTAGAAGGACAGCGCGAGTTGTTAAAAGAGAGAAAGCAAAATGCTACGACGCATTGTGCGCAACTTGAGCAGTTAATTGTTGAATTAACAGAGAAAGCTAAAAGTTACGATGGTGAAATTGCGTCAAGTACAGAAGCTTTAATGCAATTTGTGAATGAAGTAAAAGAGTTAGAGCAAAAATTGCATGATAATGAGCAACTGCTTGCTACTTTTGCTGACAATTTAGAGGAACAGATTGAGAATTTAAAAGGTGACTATATTGAACTTTTAAATCAACAAGCTAGTCATCGCAATGAATTATCTATGATTGAAGAACAATCTAAACAGCAAACGTCTAAAAACGAGCGGCTGGATGAAGAGAATGCGAAATATGTAGAAATGCGTATGGAAATTACAGCGAAAAAGACGAAACTTGTAGAAAATTACGAACAAGTGAAAGAAAAAGTAGCTGGCATCCTCTCAAACATACAGAAGACAGAGGCGGCGCTCGGGAAATGTAAGACGCAGTATAGTGAAAATGAAACAAAACTGTATCAAGCATATCAATTTGTGCAACAGGCACGTTCTCGAAAAGAAATGCTTGAAGAGATGCAAGAAGATTATTCTGGCTTCTATCAAGGTGTACGTGAAGTATTGAAAGCTAGAGAAAATAGGTTGCAAGGTATCGAGGGTGCTGTTGCGGAACTGTTAACGGTACCTAAAGAATACGAAGTTGCAATGGAAATCGCTCTAGGTGCAGCGATGCAGCACATTGTTGTACAAACAGAGGAACATGCTCGTAATGCAATTGCATTTTTAAAGCAAAATAAACATGGGCGTGCAACGTTTTTACCGCAAGCTGTTATTAAAAGCAGGTCGTTATCATTTGAGCAATTACGCATTGTAAATCAACACCCATCGTTTGTAGGTGTGGCGGCAGAACTTGTGCAGTACAATAATAAATATGAAAATGTAGTTTCAAATTTATTAGGTACTGTTATTGTTGCGAAAGATTTACGCGGAGCAAATGAGTTGGCGAAACAACTGCAATACCGTTATCGCATTGTAACAATCGAAGGTGACGTAGTGAATCCTGGCGGTTCTATGACTGGTGGAGCGGTAAAACAAGCGAAATCTTCTTTATTAGGACGCCAACGTGAACTGGAAGAGTGGACTCGCAAGTTAACTGATATGGAAGAAAAAACAACGAAGTTAGAAAACTTTGTTAAAGCAGTAAAACAAGAGATTCAAGAAAAAGAAGTGAAAATACGCGAACTAAGGCAAACTGTAGAAGCAGAGCGTGTAGATGAGCAGAAATTAAGAGAAGAGATTAATCGTTTAGAATTAGAAGAACATCGTATTAATGACCGCTTGTCTATTTATGATTTAGAGATTGAAGTTTTTTTACAAGATCGAGTAAAAACACAAGGGCGTAAAGAGGCGTTAGAAGGGATTTTAACGAATCTTCAAGCTGATATCACAGAGTTAGATAGTAAAATTGTAGCTTTAACAAAACAAAAAAGTGAGCAACATTCTTCAAAAGAAAAAGTTCAAAAAGAAATGACTGAGTTAAAAGTGCTGGTAGCTGAAAAGCAACAACGCTTATCTAATCAAAAAGAAAAAGTTGAACGATTTACGAAGGAAAAAGAAGAAACGGATGCGACACTTGTAAAAACGAAAGAGGATTTAGCTTTCTTAAAACAAGAAATGACATCTAATTCAAGTGGTGAAGAGCAAATTACGAATATGATTGAGAAGAAAGCGTATGATCGTAATCAAACTTCAGAATTAATTCGCTCTCGTCGCGAACAACGTGTCTCGTTGCAAGAGAGAGTAGAACATTTAGAGCGTAATTTGAAAGAAACGACAGGTAAACATAAATATATTATTGAAATGTTGAAAGATCAAGAAGTGAAAATAAACCGACTTGATGTAGAGTTGGAAAATAGATTACAACATTTACGTGAAACATATACGATTTCATTTGAAGCGGCAAAACTAAAATATACAATGACAATGCCTGCAGAAGATGCGCGTAAGAAAGTAAAATTAATCAAATTATCCATAGAAGAGTTAGGTACAGTGAACCTAGGGGCAATTGATGAATATGAACGCGTAGCGGAGCGTCATACATTTTTACTAGAGCAGAGAGACGACCTAGAAGAAGCGAAAACGACATTGCACCAGCTTATTACCGAAATGGATGAAGAAATGAAAAAACGCTTTTTTACTACGTTTGAAGGCATTAGAATGGAGTTTCAATCGGTATTCTCTGAGTTATTTGGAGGCGGAAGAGCGGATTTGGTAATGACTAATCCAGAGGATTTACTAAATACGGGTATTGATATTGTAGCACAACCGCCAGGGAAGAAATTGCAGAACTTAGGTTTACTTTCAGGTGGAGAGCGTGCTTTAACGGCAATTGCGCTTTTATTTGGTATTTTAAAAGTGCGCCCAGTACCGTTCTGTGTACTAGATGAGGTAGAGGCCGCCCTTGATGAAGCGAATGTAGCTCGTTTTGCACAGTATTTAAAGAAATTTAGTGATGAGACGCAGTTTATTGTAATTACACATAGAAAAGGTACAATGGAAGAGTCTGATGTGTTGTACGGTGTAACAATGCAAGAATCAGGGGTATCTAAACTTGTTTCGGTTCGTTTAGATGCCGGAGAAGAACTTATTGCAAGTGAATAGGAAGGATGGGAAAGTATGAGTTTTTTTAAAAAACTAAAAGAAAAAATTTCAAAACAAACGGATACAGTTACAGAGAAATTTAAACACGGATTAGAAAAAACTAGAAATTCATTTGCGGATAAAGTGAATGATTTAGTGTATCGTTACCGTAAAGTGGACGAAGATTTCTTCGAAGAGTTAGAAGAAATCTTAATCGGTGCAGACGTTGGCGTTGCAACGGTAATGGAATTAATTGATCAATTGAAAGAAGAAGTACAACGTCGTAACATTCAAGATCCAAAAGAAGTACAAGCTGTTATTTCAGAAAAACTAGTAGGAATTTACAAAGGTGACAGCGATTTTAGTAACGAAATTAATATGCAAGAAGACCAATTAACGGTTGTTTTATTTGTTGGTGTTAACGGTGTAGGAAAAACGACGACAATTGGTAAACTGGCGCATAAGTTTAAATCAGAAGGTAAGTCAGTCTTATTGGCGGCAGGAGACACATTCCGTGCTGGGGCGATTGAACAATTAGAAGTATGGGGCGATCGCGTTGGTGTAGAAGTGATTAAACAAGGATCTGGATCTGATCCAGCGGCGGTTATGTATGACGCTGTACAAGCTGCAAAAGCACGTAAGGTAGATGTATTACTATGTGACACAGCAGGACGCTTGCAAAATAAAGTAAACTTAATGAAAGAGTTAGAGAAGGTGAAGCGTGTAATTGAGCGTGAAGTACCAGGTGCTCCTCATGAAGTATTGCTTGTTATTGATGCAACAACAGGACAAAACGGTTTAAGCCAAGCGAAAACATTCCGTGAAGCAACGAATGTAACAGGTATTGTTTTAACGAAGTTAGATGGAACTGCTAAAGGTGGTATTGTATTAGCGATTCGTAACGAAATTGATGTACCGGTGAAGTTTGTTGGATTAGGAGAGCAAATGGATGACTTGCAGCAGTTTGATCCAGAACAATATGTGTATGGTTTATTTGCGAACTTAGTAGAAACAGAAGAAGCGTAAGCGAAAGAAGCGGTATTTCCGCTTCTTTTTCTATAAAAATATATGATGTTAAGAAAAAAACTTGACACTCTTTTGGACTCCATGTAAACTAACTTATGTAAAGGGAAATCACTTAACAAAGGATGATCCAACATGCTCGAAAAAACAACGAGAATGAACTATTTGTTTGATTTTTATCAATCGTTGTTAACGCAAAAACAAAGAAGTTATATGTCGCTTTATTATCTAGATGATTTATCTCTTGGTGAAATTGCGGAAGAATTTGATGTAAGTCGCCAAGCCGTGTATGATAACATTAAACGGACTGAAGCGATGCTTGAAGAATATGAAGAAAAATTAGTATTACTTCAAAAGTTTCAAGAGCGACAGCGACTTGTTGCAAAGCTAAAACAGCTAATCAGCGAAGAAGAGCATGTGAATGAAGAAATGAAACAAGTTGTTGAAGCTATCGAAAAATTAGATTAGGAGGGCGGCAATATGGCATTTGAAGGATTAGCCGACCGACTTCAACAGACAATGCAAAAAATCCGCGGCAAAGGAAAAGTTTCTGAAGCCGATGTGAAAGAAATGATGAGAGAAGTTCGTCTAGCTCTTTTAGAAGCAGATGTTAACTTTAAAGTAGTAAAAGATTTTGTGAAGCGTGTGTCTGAACGTGCTGTCGGACAAGATGTAATGAAAAGTTTGACACCTGGACAACAAGTAATTAAAGTTGTACAGGAAGAACTTACAGAACTTATGGGCGGAGAGCAAAGCAAAATTGCTGTTGCTAATAAGCCACCGACTGTTATTATGATGGTTGGTCTGCAAGGTGCGGGTAAAACAACGACGACAGGTAAGCTTGCGAATTTGCTTCGTAAAAAGCATAATCGTAAACCGATGCTTGTTGCAGCGGATATTTACCGTCCAGCAGCGATTAAACAGCTTGAAACATTAGGGAAGCAATTGGACATGCCTGTATTTTCTTTAGGAGATCAAGTAAGTCCTGTTGAAATTGCGAAACAAGCGATTGCAAAAGCAAAAGAAGATCATCATGATTATGTTTTAATCGATACAGCGGGTCGCCTGCATATTGATGAAGAACTAATGGATGAATTAGCGAAAGTTAAAGAAGTTGCGAAACCGGATGAAATTTTCCTTGTTGTCGATGCGATGACGGGACAAGACGCGGTAAATGTTGCACAAAGTTTCCATGAACAGTTAGGTTTAACAGGTGTTGTATTAACGAAATTAGATGGTGATACCCGCGGTGGTGCTGCATTATCTATTAAGGCTGTAACAAACACACCGATTAAATTTGCTGGTATGGGTGAAAAACTAGATGCAATTGAAGCGTTCCATCCAGAGCGTATGGCATCCCGTATTTTAGGGATGGGCGATGTCTTAACATTGATTGAAAAAGCGCAAGCTACAGTTGATGAAGAGAAAGCAAAAGAACTTGAGCAAAAAATGCGTACGCTTTCGTTTACGCTTGACGATTTCCTAGAACAACTTGGACAAGTGCGTCAACTTGGACCGCTTGATGAATTGTTAGGAATGCTTCCTGGTGCAAATAAAATTAAAGGGCTGAAAAATGCGCAAGTTGATGAAAAACAAATTGGGCATATTGAGGCAATTATTCGTTCTATGACTAAATTAGAACGAGAACAACCGGAAATAATCAATGCTAGTCGCAAAAAGCGCATTGCCAAAGGTAGCGGTACAACTGTACAAGAAATCAATCGTCTAATTAAGCAATTCGATGACATGAAAAAAATGATGAAGACGATGACGGGAATGCAAAAAGGCAAGAAAAAAGGACTAGGTGGATTGAAGTTTCCATTCATGTAAGGAAAAAAGATGGCTCTGTTAAGAAAAAATACTTTACAAAGCAATAGTCTTTTTGCTAATATAATTATCTGTGTGAAATAAATTCGGAGGTGCTTTATAAATGGCAGTTAAAATTCGTTTAAAACGTATGGGAGCTAAAAAAACTCCTTTCTATCGTGTAGTTGTTGCAGATTCTCGTTCTCCTCGTGACGGACGTTTCATTGAGGAAATCGGAACTTACAATCCAGTTGCTCAACCAGCTGAAGTTAAGATCGACGAAGAAGCAGCATTAAAATGGTTAGGAAATGGTGCTAAACCATCTGATACAGTTCGTAACTTATTCTCTAACCAAGGTATCATGGAGAAATTCCACTTATCTAAACAAGGTAAGTAATTGAGGCAATGACTATGAAGAAGTTAGTCGAGACGATTGTCAAGCCTCTTGTCGATCATCCTGAAGATGTAAAAGTTACACAGGAACTTTGCAACGGAGAGATAAAGTATCGATTAACTGTACATCCTGAGGATGTTGGAAAAGTCATTGGAAAGCAAGGGAGAGTCGCGAAAGCGATTCGAATGCTCTTGTATTCAGTGGGACATCATAATGATGAAAAAGTAACACTGGAAATTCAATAAACGTAAAAAGGGCGAGGAGTTATTCCTCTCCCTTTTTTAACATTTAAATAGAGATTGCATGTTCCATCTATGAAATGGAGATGCTTAATTTATATAGAAACCAGGGGTGACATACTATTTATGACAAAGTGGTTTAACGTAGGGAAAATTGTAAATACTCATGGAGTAAGAGGAGAAATCCGTGTGATTTCTCGTACTGATTTTCCAGAAGAGCGATATAAAGTAGGAAACACGCTATACATATCGAATGAGAAAGACACAGACTATCTTCCAGTGAAGGTAACTTCTCATCGCCAACATAAGACATTCGATTTATTAACATTTGAAGGATATAACAATGTAGATGAAGTAGAGAAGTTTAAAGGTTCTTTAATAAAAGTACCGGAAGAGCAGTTAGGTGAACTTGCTGAAGGTGAATACTACTATCACGAAATTATTGGTTGCAGCGTTGTAACGGAAGAAGGAGAAGCGCTAGGGACAATCAAAGAGATTCTCTCTCCTGGTGCAAATGATGTTTGGGTGATTAAACGTCCGAAGGGTCAAGATCTCTTAATTCCTTATATTGATGACGTTGTACTTCAAGTTAATATTGAAAATAAATTAGTAACCATTCATGTAATGGAAGGATTGCTATAATGAAAATTGATATTTTAACGTTGTTCCCAGACATGTTTACCGGTGTATTTGGATCTTCTATATTAAAGAAGGCACAAGAAAAGGAAGCGGTAAACCTTCGTGTTGTTAACTTTCGTGATTATACAACAAGTAAGCATAATAGCGTAGACGATTATCCTTACGGCGGAGGAGCTGGTATGGTGCTTACTCCTCAGCCTATTTTTGACGCTGTAGAAGATTTGACGAAAGAGACAGAGCGTAAGCCGAGAGTTGTCTTAATGTGTCCGCAGGGCGAAAGATTTACGCAGAAGAAAGCGGAAGAGCTTGCAGGGGAAGAACATTTGATCTTTGTATGTGGGCATTATGAAGGGTATGACGAACGAATTCGTGAGCATCTCGTAACGGATGAGATTTCTATTGGTGACTATGTATTAACGGGCGGAGAATTAGCTTCTATGGTTATTACTGATAGTGTTGTACGTCTCTTGCCAGGCGTGTTAGGAAATCATGCTTCACAAGTAGAGGATTCGTTTAGTACAGGTTTATTAGAGCATCCTCATTATACACGTCCGGCTGATTTTCGTGGTATGAAGGTACCGGATGTATTAATGTCAGGGAATCATAAAAATATTGACGAATGGCGACATAAGGAATCTTTGCGCCGTACGTATACGCGTAGACCTGATTTGTTAGATGATAGAGATCTATCTAAACAAGAGAAAAAATGGCTTGAGGAAATAAAGCGAGAGCAGTAATAACTTCATATATTTGCTATTGCAACAGGCCTAGTAATATGCTATTATAACATTTGTGCTACTGAAATCAGTAGCCGTATTAACGATGTTCCGCTGTAATTTATTAAGACTTTATAAGAGCATCTGTTTAAAGGAGAGAATTTAATATGCAACAATTAATCGCAGAAATTACAAAAGGCCAATTAAAAACTGACCTTCCTTCATTCCGTCCTGGTGACACTTTACGTGTACACGTAAAAGTTGTTGAGGGAACTCGTGAAAGAATTCAGCTTTTCGAAGGTGTTGTAATTAAACGTCGTGGTGGCGGAATTAGTGAAACATTCACAGTTCGTAAGATTTCTTACGGTGTAGGTGTTGAGCGTACATTCCCAGTTCACACGCCAAGAATCGCGAAAATCGAAGTACTTCGCCGTGGTAAAGTACGTCGTGCTAAGTTATACTACTTACGTAACCTTCGCGGTAAAAAAGCACGTATTAAAGAAATTCGATAAGACATGTATGGGAGCTTGTAAATGCACAAGCTCCCTTTTTCCAATCTATATGAAATTTTGGTATAATACGAACAGCTTACATAACCGTGGAGGGGAAATGCATGAAAAAAGAGAAGAGTTCACTTTGGGAATGGATTAAAGCAATTTTGATTGCTGTTGTATTAGCTGGTGTTATTAGACAGTTTTTCTTTGCGCCAATTCTCGTAGACGGGGTATCGATGGCACCTACTTTACATGATCGTGATCGAATGATTGTAAATAAAATTGGTTATCACATTGGAGATCCAAAACGCTTTGATATTATTGTATTTCGAGCAACAGAAGATAAAGATTACATTAAGCGCATTATAGGCCTACCGGGCGATGAAATAGAGTATCGTAATGATAAGCTGTATGTTAACGGAAAGGCTTATGAGGAGCCGTATTTAGACAAGCAGAAAAAGCAAATTGCTGACGGACCGCTTACATATGATTTTAATCTTGAAGAAATGACAGGCAAGAAAACCGTTCCAAAAGATCAATTATTTGTTTTAGGTGATAATCGTCGTTTTAGTAAAGATAGCCGTTCAATCGGTACGATTTCAATGGATCAAGTAATTGGTAAAGCTAATATGTTATATTGGCCGTTAGAAGACGCACGTATTGTGAAATAAATGAAAAAGAAGGTGGCAACATGGTAATTCAATGGTTTCCAGGGCATATGGCGAAGGCTAGACGCCAAGTAACGGAGAAATTAAAATTAATTGATGTTGTAATTGAACTTGTAGATGCTCGATTACCATTATCATCTCGAAACCCAATGATTGATGAAATCATTACACATAAGCCAAGGCTTGTTGTTTTAAATAAAGCGGATATGGCAGATGACCGTTTAACAAAACAATGGATCGCATATTTTAAAGAAAAAGGTCATATGGCAATTTCGATTAACGCGCAAGCTGGACAAGGTATGAAAGAAATTGCAGCAGCTTGTAAAGTGCTTGTTAAAGAAAAATTTGATAAAATGGTTGCAAAAGGTATTAGACCGAGAGCGATTCGTGCATTAATTGTAGGTATACCAAATGTTGGTAAATCTACATTAATTAATAAATTGGCAAAGAAAAATATTGCTAAAACAGGAGATCGTCCAGGTGTGACAACAGCTCAACAATGGATTAAAGTTGGGAAGGAAATGGAATTGTTAGATACGCCAGGTATTCTGTGGCCTAAATTTGAAGATCAATTAGTGGGTCTTCGCTTAGCGACGACGGGTGCAATTAAAGATTCAATTTTAAATTTACAAGATGTAGCTGTTTACGCATTACGTTTTATGGAGAAACATTATCCAGAACGCTTGAAAGAACGCTATAATTTAAATGAGATTCCAGAAGATATTGTGGAATTATTCGATGCAATTGGAAAAAATAGAGGCTGCTTAATGGGCGGCGGAATGATTGATTATGATAAGACATCTGAGCTTGTACTTCGTGAGCTTCGTGGTGGCAAACTTGGAAAAATGACGTTTGAAACACCGGAAGAGTTTGCAGAGCAAGTAGAAGATGTGGAAAAAATAGAAGAAGTATAAGACGTGCGTTTGTGCGTCTTTTCTTTTTGGATACGTTTAAAAAGGAGTTTGTATAAATGCAAAAAATGACGATAAAAGAAGCGGAAAATGTATTGAAAGAAATTATGAATGAAGAAGATGATCGCTTTCAACTGTTAATGAAAGATGAGCGAAAAGGCGTTCAAAAGCTCGTTTTGAAGTGGTATAAACAAAAAGAGTTAGAACAGAAAGAAAAAGAGAATTTTTTTGAAATGTCCAAGTATGAAAATGCTTTGCGTGAAAAAGGGGTCACATATATCGCGGGTATTGATGAAGTAGGGCGTGGCCCGTTGGCTGGGCCTGTTGTGACGGCAGCTGTCGTCCTTCCAGAGGATTTTTATATTCCAGGGTTAAATGACTCAAAAAAGCTGAGTGAAGCGAAACGTGAGCGTTTTTATGATGAAATAAAAGTACAAGCAATTGCAATTGGAGTAGGAATTGTATCACCGCAAGTTATTGATGACATTAATATTTACCAAGCAACGAAACAAGCAATGTTAGATGCAGTTGCAAATTTATCTTGTACACCCCAACATTTATTAATTGATGCGATGAAGCTTCCTACACCAATTCCGCAAACCTCAATTATTAAAGGTGATGCGAAAAGTATTTCTATTTCAGCTGCATCTATTATTGCGAAAGTAACGAGAGATCGTATGATGAAAGAACTGGGAGAAAAGTATCCTGAATACGGATTTGAGCAACATATGGGATATGGCACAAAGCAACATTTAGAGGCAATTGAAGTGCATGGAGTATTAGATGAACACCGAAAGTCATTCGCGCCAATTAAAGATATGATTCAAAAATAAGCTGTAAATATACAGCTTATTTTTTATTTTGGCATATAAACATTACTATTTTCGAAAAAGAATAAAGCGATTTCAGTTTTCTGACACTTTATTGTAGACAGCGTGCCAATCATCTTATACAATGGCAATGTAATGTTTTTTAAACATTAAAAAACTTTTCGAGTAAAACAGGAAAACAGGGGAGGATGGGACCATGAATATCCATGAGTACCAAGGTAAGGCAGTCCTTAGAAGCTATGGGGTTAGCGTTCCGAACGGGAAGGTTGCATTTACAGTAGAAGAAGCTGTAGAAGCAGCGAAAGAACTAGGAACAGATGTATGTGTAGTGAAAGCACAAATTCACGCTGGTGGACGCGGCAAAGCTGGCGGAGTAAAAGTTGCAAAAAATTTAGATGAAGTTCGTACATATGCAGAAAGCATTTTAGGAACTACACTTGTGACACATCAAACAGGTCCTGAAGGTAAGGAAGTAAAACGCTTACTTATCGAAGAAGGTTGCGATATTAAAAAAGAATATTATGTAGGTCTAGTTTTAGATCGTGCAACTTCTCAAGTTGTTTTAATGGCGTCTGAAGAAGGCGGAACAGAAATTGAAGAAGTAGCAGAAAAAACACCTGAAAAAATCTTTAAAGAATATATTGATCCAGCAGTAGGCTTACAAGGTTTCCAAGCACGCCGAATTGCATTTAACATCAATATTCCAAAAGAGCTTGTAGGACAAGCTGTGAAGTTTATGATGGGCTTATACCGTGCGTTTATCGAAAAAGATTGCTCTATCGCTGAGATTAACCCACTTGTTACAACAGGTGAAGGTAAAGTTATGGCATTAGATGCAAAATTAAACTTTGATTCTAATGCGTTATATCGCCATAAAGACATTTTAGAGCTTCGTGATCTTGATGAAGAGGATTCAAAAGAAATTGAAGCTTCAAAATACGATTTAAACTACATTCCTTTAGATGGAAATATCGGTTGTATGGTTAATGGTGCAGGTTTAGCGATGGCTACAATGGATATCATTAAACATTACCACGGTGACCCAGCTAACTTCTTAGATGTTGGTGGCGGTGCAACTGCTGAAAAAGTTACAGAAGCATTCAAAATTATCCTTTCTGACAAAAATGTAAAAGGTATCTTCGTTAACATTTTTGGTGGTATTATGAAGTGTGATGTTATTGCAGAAGGTGTTATTGAAGCAACGAAACAAGTAGGTCTTGAGTTACCTTTAGTTGTACGTCTTGAAGGTACAAACGTAGAACTAGGTAAGAAAATTTTAAATGAGTCTGGCTTAAATATTGTTGCAGCAGAATCTATGGCAGACGGTGCACAAAAAATTGTTTCACTAGTGGGCTAATAGAAAGCGGGGGAGAAAAATGAGCGTATTAGTTAATAAAGATACAAAAGTTATTGTTCAAGGTATTACAGGTTCTCAAGGTTTATTCCATACAAAACAAATGATTGAATACGGTACGAAAATTGTCGGTGGTGTAACACCAGGTAAAGGCGGCACTGATATTGAAGGTGTACCAGTATTTGATACAGTAGAAGATGCAGTGAAAGCAACAGGCGCAAACGCTTCAGTTGTATACGTTCCACCCGCTTTTGCGGCAGATGCAATTATGGAAGCAGTTGATGCAGAAATTGATTTAGTAGTATGTATTACTGAAGGAATTCCTGTATTAGATATGGTAAACGTAAAGAGATATATGGCTGGTAAACATACACGTTTACTTGGACCAAACTGCCCAGGTGTAATCACACCAGATGAATGTAAGATTGGTATTATGCCAGGATATATTCATAAAAAAGGTCATGTTGGTATCGTATCTCGCTCTGGTACATTAACGTATGAAGCTGTACATCAATTAACACAAGAAGGTATTGGCCAATCTACTGCTGTAGGTATCGGTGGAGACCCTGTTAACGGTACAGACTTTATTGATGCGTTAAAAGCATTTAATGAAGATGAAGAAACACATGCTGTAATTATGATTGGTGAAATCGGCGGTACAGCAGAAGAAGAGGCAGCTGAATGGGTAAAAGCTAATATGACAAAACCTGTTGTAGGCTTCATTGGTGGTCAAACAGCGCCTGCTGGCAAACGTATGGGCCATGCTGGTGCAATCATTTCTGGTGGTAAAGGAACTGCTGCTGAAAAGATTAAAACAATGGAAGCTTGTGGCATTAAAGTAGCTGAAACTCCAGCAGTTATGGGAGAAACGCTA
Organism: Bacillus cereus group sp. BfR-BA-01355; assembly: GCF_022663675.1. Classification (NCBI taxonomy): domain Bacteria; kingdom Bacillati; phylum Bacillota; class Bacilli; order Caryophanales; family Bacillaceae; genus Bacillus; species Bacillus cereus group sp. BfR-BA-01355. Next base: position 44,777 of record NZ_JAKUFY010000019.1, on the reverse strand, counting down.
ATCTCTGTTTTAAAAGAAAAAGGTCTATTTGAGACTTGCAAAAACTATTAATCTGTTGAAAGACACCTTCTTACTTGAGGGTGTCTTTTTACACTTTTTTCTGTTTACATAATAAAAATTATGGGTAAGGAGAATCAAGATGAAAAGAGAGCGGTTATTACATCTTCATTACTTGCTAGCAGATTATTGGAAAGCGATGGAGAGGCTACTATATGTCGATCCAGAATTAAAGAACATATATAATTTTAACGAAAAACAAATGGAGCACTACACTGGAATATCCTCGAAAAAATCTTCAGAACTAGTGGAATTTCTTCAAAGTTCAAATCTTCCGCAATATATATCTTATTTAGAGAAAAACCGTATCTTTTATATAACGATATGGGATGAAAATTATCCACAATTATTACGTGAAATACAAGACCCTCCCTTCGTTTTATATGGAAAAGGAGAGAAAGATTTTCTAAATAAAGTAAATAAATTAGCAGTTGTTGGAACGAGAGAACCATCATTATATGGTCATGAGAGCTTGAAATTTATTTTACACCCTTTATTAGAAAGAGAGTGGCTTATTGTCAGTGGGTTTGCAAAAGGGATAGATACAATGTCTCATGAGATTACAGTAAGGCATCATTGTCCCACTATTGGGATATTAGGGCACGGATTGTCGTTTATGTATCCGAAAGAAAATAGACATTTATATGAAATGTGGAAGGAATATATATTGTTATTGACAGAGTATCCTCCGCACTATGCACCGAAAAAATGGTATTTTCCAAAAAGGAACCGGATTATTAGTGGTATAAGTAAAGGTGTTTTAGTTGTAGAAGCGAAATCGAGAAGTGGGACACTTATTACTGCAGACCTTGCGTTAGAGCAAAATAGAGAGGTGTTTGCGCTTCCTGGACCTATATTTATAGAGGGGGCATCGGGAACGAATCATCTTATTCAACAAGGAGCAAAATTAGTAAGAAATGCAGAAGATATCTTGGAAGAGATTTTAAATTAACCTTATATTTTTAAATTTTTATTAAACAATTATTGACAAATGGTAGATTGGCACTGTATGGTATATTCATTCTTGATTGACAAAAACAAGAGAAATCAATAAGATTAATGAAGACTTGAATCCACCTCTTAAGGAGGCACTAGCATGTCAGATTACCTCGTGATCGTGGAGTCGCCTTCTAAGGCGAAGACCATTGAGAAATATTTAGGGAAAAAATACAAAGTTGTCGCGTCTATGGGACATGTTCGCGATTTGCCAAAAAGTCAAATGGGGATAGAAGTAAAGAACAACTTCACCCCGAAGTATATTACCATTCGTGGTAAAGGTCCCGTCTTAAAAGATTTAAAATCAGCGGCGAAAAAAGCAAAGAAAGTCTATCTCGCGGCCGATCCAGACCGCGAAGGGGAAGCAATTGCTTGGCATTTAGCGAATACGTTAAATGTGGACGTTGAATCAGATTGTCGGGTTGTGTTTAATGAGATTACGAAAGATGCAATCAAAGAATCATTTAAACATCCTCGTGCAATTAATATGGATTTAGTAGATGCACAACAAGCAAGACGTATACTTGATCGTCTTGTTGGTTACAATATTAGTCCTTTATTATGGAAGAAAGTAAAAAAAGGATTAAGTGCAGGGCGTGTACAATCTGTAGCAGTTCGTTTAATCATCGAACGTGAAAAGGAAATTCAAAGCTTTGAACCTGAAGAATTCTGGACAATTAAAACAGAATTTGTAAAAGGAAAAGACACATTTGAAGCAAGCTTTTACGGTGTAGATGGGGAAAAGGTTCAATTAACGAATGAAACGCAAGTGAATGAAATAATTGAACAGATGAAAGACAATGCGTTTTCAGTTGAAAATGTAACGCGCAAAGAGCGAAAACGTAATCCTGCATTACCGTTTACAACATCTTCCTTGCAACAAGAAGCAGCACGTAAGTTAAACATGCGAGCAAAGAAAACGATGATGCTTGCACAGCAATTGTATGAAGGGATAGATCTTGGAAAACAAGGAACTGTAGGTCTTATTACGTATATGAGAACTGATTCAACACGTATCTCAGAAACAGCTCAAACAGAGGCTCGTACTTACATCACTGAAGCGTATGGTACGGAATACATAGGAACAGAAAAGAAGAAAGAAACGAAAAAGTCAAATGCACAAGATGCACATGAGGCAATTCGTCCTACTTCGGTAATGAGAAAGCCAGAGGAACTAAAAAGTTTCTTAAGTCGTGATCAACTTCGATTATATAAATTGATTTGGGAGCGATTTGTTGCAAGTCAAATGGCGTCTGCTATAATGGATACTGTGACAGCGAGACTCATTAATAACAATGTTCAGTTCCGTGCAAGTGGATCGGTTGTAAAGTTCCCAGGATTTATGAAAGTGTATGTAGAGTCGAAAGATGATGGTGCTGAAGAAAAGGATAAGATGTTGCCGCCTTTAGAAGTAGGGGAAACTGTATTTTCGAAGGATTTAGAACCGAAGCAACATTTTACACAACCTCCTCCGCGCTATACAGAGGCTCGTCTAGTAAGAACACTTGAAGAACTTGGAATTGGAAGACCGTCGACTTATGTACCTACACTTGAAACGATTCAAAAACGTGGATATGTAGGCTTGGATAATAAACGCTTCGTTCCGACTGAACTTGGTGAAATAGTAATTGAACTTATTTTAGAATTTTTCCCGGAAATTATTAACATTGAATTTACTGCCAATATGGAGCAAAGCCTTGATGAAGTGGAAGAAGGAAATGCCAATTGGGTGAAAATTGTTGATGATTTCTACGTAGGATTTGAACCGCGCTTAGAAAAAGCGGAAAAAGAAATGCGTGAAGTGGAAATTAAAGATGAGCCAGCTGGGGAAGACTGTGAATTATGCGGACATCCAATGGTCTTTAAAATGGGTAAATACGGGAAGTTTATGGCTTGTTCGAATTTCCCTGATTGTCGTAATACAAAACCGATTGTGAAAGAAATCGGTGTAACTTGTCCGAAATGTGAAGAAGGACAAATTATTGAGCGTCGTAGTAACAAAAAGAAACGCCTTTTCTATGGATGCGGTACGTATCCAGAATGTGACTTTGTATCTTGGGATAAGCCGATTGGTCGTAAATGTCCGAAGTGTGAAGGCATGCTTGTAGAGAAGAAGTTGAAAAAAGGCGTGCAAGTACAATGTATTTCGTGCGATTATGAAGAAGAACAACAAATGTGAGCGTAACTGCTCACATTTTTTTCGGGAAGAAAAGGAAAGGTGATATATATGACAACACAAGTAGTAAACGTCATTGGCGCAGGTCTTGCAGGAAGTGAAGCGGCTTACCAAATTGCAAAACGTGGTGTCCAAGTTAGATTATATGAAATGAGGCCGGTAAGGCAAACGCCAGCTCATCACACAGATAAATTTGCTGAATTAGTATGTAGTAACTCACTTCGTGCAAACACTTTAACAAATGCAGTTGGAGTTATTAAAGAGGAAATGCGTTTAATGGATTCTGTAATTATTCGTGCGGCAGATGAGTGCTCTGTACCAGCTGGAGGTGCGTTAGCTGTAGACCGTCATGAGTTCGCAGCTAAAGTAACAGAATACGTAAAAAACCATCCGAATGTAACGGTAGTGAACGAAGAGCTTACTGAAATTCCAGAAGGACCAACAATTATTGCAACAGGTCCACTTACATCTCCTGATCTTGCTGCACAATTAAAAGAACTAACAGGTGAAGATTATTTCTATTTCTACGATGCGGCAGCACCAATCGTAGAAAAAGACAGTATTGACATGAATAAAGTATATTTAAAATCGCGTTATGACAAAGGGGAAGCTGCATATTTAAATTGCCCAATGACAGAAGAAGAGTTTGACCGTTTTTATGAGGCTTTAATTGCTGCTGAGACAGTGCCTTTAAAAGAGTTTGAAAAAGAAATTTTCTTTGAAGGTTGTATGCCAGTAGAAGTTATGGCAAGTAGAGGGAGACAGACGCTAGTATTTGGACCTATGAAACCTGTTGGATTGGAAGATCCAAAAACAGGGAAAACGCCATATGCTGTTGTTCAGTTACGTCAAGATGATGCAGCAGGAACTTTATACAATATCGTAGGTTTCCAAACGCATTTAAAGTGGGGACCACAAAAAGAAGTGCTACAGTTAATACCGGGACTGGAAAATGCAGAGATTGTACGTTATGGTGTAATGCATCGTAATACGTTTATTAATTCACCTAATTTGCTTCGTCCAACATATCAATATAAACAACGTGATGATTTATTCTTCGCTGGTCAAATGACTGGAGTAGAGGGATATGTTGAATCAGCAGCATCAGGATTATTAGCAGGAATTAATGCTGCACGTCTTGTGCAAGGTGAAGAGCCAGTTGTATTACCGTCAGTAACTGCGATGGGCAGCATGGCAAATTACATTACGGCAACGAACGCTAAAAACTTCCAACCGATGAATGCGAACTTCGGTCTATTTGCACCGTTAGAGAAGAAGATCAAAAAGAAAGCGGAACGAAATGAAGCATACGCAACACGCGCTTTAGAGACAATTCAAAATTTTGTAAATATTTAGTTAAATTTCTTGCAAAGGCTACTAAGTTGTGATACGATTTAGTAGCCTTTATTGAGGTGAGTTGTGTGAATGTGAAGAAATTGTTACAATTATTCGTTGGATATTTACAAATTGAAAGAAATTATTCAAAATATACAATTGCAAGTTATCAAAATGATTTAGAACATTTTGTGCAATTTATGGAGCGAGAAGGCATATCCTCTTTTTTAGACGTTACATACGCGGATGTTCGTTTGTACTTAACGACGTTGCACGATGAAAAGTTAGCCCGTAAATCTGTCGCAAGAAAAGTATCAAGCTTACGAAGTTTATATCGTTTTTTGATGCGTGAAGGTTATCGGAAAGATAATCCGTTTGCACTTGCGTCACTCCCCAAAAAAGAATTGTCAATCCCAAAGTTTTTATATGCTGAAGAGTTAGAGGAATTATTTGAAGTTTCTGACACGGAAACGCCATTAGGTCAAAGGAATCAAGCTTTATTAGAGTTGATGTATGCGACTGGAATCCGTGTGAGTGAATGTGTCAATTTACAACTTACCGATATTGACTTTGCGGTGGGAACAATTTTAGTAATGGGAAAAGGAAAAAAACAAAGGTATATTCCGTTCGGAAGCTATGCGCAAGATTCTTTAATTACTTATATAGAGAATGGGAGAAAACAGTTAGTTAATAAGACTGACGAAGACTCTCGTATGGTGTTTTTAAATGCGAAAGGTACACCGCTAACAAGTCGTGGAGTGCGTTATGTTTTAAATGAACTCATTAAAAAGGCTTCACTGACAATGCGAATAAGTCCCCATATGTTAAGGCATACATTTGCTACACATATGTTAGATGAAGGGGCGGATTTACGTACTGTACAGGAGCTATTAGGTCATGAGAATTTGTCGACCACACAAATTTATACGCATGTCTCTAAAGAAAGATTGCGTTCTGTTTACATGAAGCATCACCCGCGGGCATAAATTGCTTTAAAAGCTATAAAAACAAATAAAGGAGTTTTTTCTATGGGGAATTTCCACGCTACAACGATATTTGCAGTTCATCATAATGGAGAATGTGCAATGGCTGGAGATGGTCAGGTGACAATGGGAAATGCTGTTGTAATGAAACATACAGCTCGTAAAGTTCGCAGACTTTTCCAAGGTAAAGTTTTAGCTGGTTTTGCAGGTTCAGTTGCTGATGCATTTACTCTTTTTGAAATGTTTGAAGGAAAATTAGAAGAGTATAATGGCAACTTGCAGCGTGCAGCTGTTGAAATGGCAAAACAATGGCGTGGCGATAAAATGTTACGTCAACTAGAAGCGATGCTCATTGTCATGGATAAAACAACTATGCTCCTTGTTTCAGGTACAGGAGAAGTGATTGAACCGGATGATGGTATTTTAGCAATTGGATCTGGTGGGAATTATGCACTTTCTGCAGGTCGTGCTTTAAAGCAATATGCAAGTGAACACTTAACAGCGAAACAAATTGCGAAAGCGAGTTTAGAGATTGCTGGCGATATTTGTGTTTATACGAATCACAACATAATTGTTGAAGAATTGTAGAATCGTAAGGGAGGCATTTTATATGCATTTACATTTTACTCCGCGCCAAATTGTGGAAAAATTAGATCAATACATCATCGGTCAAAAAGACGCAAAGAAAGCGGTTGCTGTAGCGTTGAGAAATCGATACCGTCGCAGTAAATTAGCTGAAAATTTACGTGATGAAATAGCACCTAAAAACATTTTGATGATTGGACCGACAGGTGTTGGGAAAACAGAGGTAGCACGACGAATGGCGAAACTCGTTGGAGCACCTTTTATTAAGGTTGAGGCTACAAAATTTACAGAAGTTGGATATGTGGGTAGAGATGTAGAGTCGATGGTACGTGACCTTGTGGAAACATCGGTTCGTATTGTAAAAGAAGAAATGGTAGTGAAAGTTCAAGATAAAGCAGAAGAGCAAGCGAATCAACGTCTTGTTGAAATTTTAGTGCCGAGTCCGGAGAAGCAATCTGGATTTAAAAATCCATTAGAGATGCTTTTTGGGGGCGCTCAAAATTCGAGTCAAACGTCTGATACACAAGAAGATGGTGAAATTGAAAAGAAACGTCAAGATGTGGAGAGAAAGCTTGCTGCAGGGCTTCTTGAAGACGAAATTGTATCGATTGAAGTGACTGAGCAACAGTCGTCAATGTTTGATATGTTACAAGGAACTGGCATGGAGCAAATGGGAATGAATTTCCAAGATGCGTTAGGGAGTTTTATGCCGAAAAAAACAAAAAAACGTAAACTTTCTGTAAAAGAAGCAAGAAAACTCTTGACAAATGAAGAGGCACAGCGCTTAATTGATATGGATGAAGTTACACAAGAGGCTGTTTATCGTGCTGAACAGCTCGGGATTATTTTTATCGATGAAATTGACAAAATTGCTGGTAAGCAGTCGAATAGCGTAGATGTATCACGTGAAGGTGTGCAACGTGACATTTTGCCAATTGTAGAAGGGTCGAATGTTGCGACAAAATACGGATCAGTAAAAACGGATTATATTTTATTCGTTGCAGCTGGAGCGTTCCATATGTCTAAACCGTCGGATTTAATTCCGGAATTGCAAGGGAGATTTCCGATTCGAGTAGAATTAACGAAATTATCGACAGACGATTTTGTTAAAATATTAATCGAGCCTGACAATGCGTTAATTAAACAATATATGGCATTATTAGCGACTGAAGGTATAGAAATTGAATTTTCAGACGAAGCTATTCGTAAGATTGCTGAGATTGCTTATCAAGTTAATCAGGATACAGATAATATTGGAGCAAGAAGACTTCATACGATTATGGAGAAGCTCCTTGAAGATTTATCGTTTGAAGCATCTGAAATTACGTTAGAGAAAATAACGATAACCCCTCAATACGTTGAGGAGAAATTAGCAACAATTGCTAAAAATAAAGATGTGAGCCAGTTTATTTTGTAATAGTGTCATCAGGTGACTCGCCCTAGTTTCCAAGTGATGAAAAAATATGTGAGTAACATGTAGGAGGAACTTTTGAAATGGAATTATTAGCAAAAACGAGAAAATTAAATGCGTTATTACAGAGCGCAGCAGGGAAGCCTGTAAACTTTAGAGAAATGTCTGACACAATGTGTGAAGTAATCGAAGCAAACGTATTCGTAGTTAGCCGTCGTGGTAAATTACTAGGTTATGCAATTCACCAACAAATCGAAAACGAACGCATGAAGCAAATGCTTGCAGAACGTCAATTCCCAGAAGAATATACACAAAGCTTATTCAACATTACAGAAACATCTTCAAACTTGGATGTGAACAGTGCTTACACAGCATTCCCAGTAGAAAACAGAGAACTATTTGGTCAAGGTTTAACTACAATCGTACCAATCGTTGGTGGTGGTGAGCGTCTAGGTACATTAGTATTAGCTCGTCTAGGTCAAGAGTTCTTAGATGACGATTTAATCCTTGCTGAGTACAGCTCAACTGTTGTAGGTATGGAAATCTTACGTGAAAAAGCAGAAGAAATCGAAGAGGAAGCACGTAGTAAAGCTGTTGTTCAAATGGCGATCAGCTCATTATCTTACAGTGAGTTAGAAGCAATTGAGCACATCTTCGAAGAATTAAATGGAACAGAAGGTTTACTTGTTGCAAGTAAAATTGCTGATCGCGTAGGAATTACTCGCTCTGTAATCGTAAATGCACTACGTAAATTAGAAAGTGCTGGTGTTATTGAGTCTCGCTCTTTAGGTATGAAAGGAACATACATTAAAGTGCTAAACGACAAGTTTCTACAGGAACTTGCTAAATTAAAAACAAACTAATTTATAAAAAACTCTCCTCGATTGAGGAGAGTTTTTTTGTGCAATGGATTGATGGTGCTTGTGAAAAGTGGCATAAGCGTGTTTTCTGGGAAAACTATTAATTGTATTTTGCTTTTTTGCTTAAAAGAAATGAAGGTTGGTAATACTAGAATTCGAGTATGAACAAAGAAAGTTTTACATTGTTCGCATTTTCGACTTGATTGTAATATTTCAGTATGATATAGTAAGCAGTGGTGTCAGTACAAAGTACACACGTTTACTGATTTAAGTGTTGGTGCTACGTTTGTAGTTTCGCTTAGAGATGAAGTAAACGGAGGATATCAAAAACCATTTAGGAGGAACTATATTATGTCAGTAATTTCTATGAAGCAATTGCTTGAAGCTGGTGTTCATTTCGGACATCAAACTCGTCGTTGGAACCCAAAAATGAAGCGTTACATTTTCACAGAGCGTAACGGTATCTACATCATCGACTTACAAAAAACTGTGAAAAAAGTTGAGGAAGCTTACAGAACGATGCGTGACATCGCTGCTGAAGGTGGAGACATTTTATTCGTAGGTACTAAAAAACAAGCACAAGAAGCTATTAAAGAAGAAGCAACTCGTGCGGGTATGTACTTCGTTAACCAACGTTGGTTAGGTGGAACTTTAACAAACTTCCAAACAATCCAAAAGCGTATCAAGCGTCTTAAAGACATCGAAAGAATGCAAGAAGATGGTACTTTCGAAGTACTACCTAAGAAAGAAGTTGTTCAACTTAAAAAAGAGTTAGAGCGTCTTGAGAAATTCTTAGGCGGTATTAAAGATATGAAAGGTCTTCCAAGTGCATTATTCGTAGTAGACCCTCGTAAAGAGCGTATTGCAGTTGCTGAAGCACGCAAATTACACATTCCAATCATCGGTATCGTTGATACAAACTGTGATCCAGACGAAATCGATCACGTTATCCCAGCAAACGATGATGCAATTCGTGCTGTAAAACTTCTTACATCTAAAATGGCAGACGCGATCCTTGAAGCAAAACAAGGTGAAGAAACTGTTACTGCGTAACAAAGTTGGAAAGGTGATAAGGGGTTCGGCCTTTTATCACCTTTTTTAAGGTATAAACACCTTTATAAAAAGTATAAATACATATTTTAGGAGGATGAAAAGTATGGCAATCACTGCTCAAATGGTAAAAGAATTACGTGAAAAAACTGGCGCAGGTATGATGGACTGCAAAAAAGCTTTAACAGAAACTAACGGCGACATGGAGAAGGCAATTGACTTCTTACGTGAAAAAGGTATTGCGAAAGCTGCTAAAAAAGCAGACCGCATTGCTGCTGAAGGTTTAACTTTCATCGAAACAAACGGTAACGACGCTTTAATCTTAGAATTAAACTCTGAAACTGATTTCGTTGCGAAAAACGAAGGTTTCCAAGCATTAATTAAAGAACTAGCTGCTCACTTATTAGCTAACAAACCTGCTAACGTTGAAGAAGCTATGACTCAAACAATTGAAGGCGGCAAAACAGTAGAAGAGCACATCAACGAAGCAATCGCTAAAATTGGTGAAAAACTTACACTTCGTCGTTTCGAAATCGTATCAAAAACTGATGCAGATGCATTCGGCGCTTACCTACACATGGGTGGACGTATTGGTGTATTAACAGTTCTTGAAGGTTCTACTGATGAAGCAGCTGCTAAAGATGTAGCAATGCACATTGCAGCAGTTAACCCTAAATACATCGACCGCGATGCTGTAACAGCTGAAGAAGTTGAGCATGAGCGTCAAGTATTAACACAACAAGCATTAAACGAAGGCAAGCCTGAAAAAATCGTTGCAAAAATGGTTGAAGGCCGTCTAGGCAAATTCTTCGAAGAGATTTGCTTACTTGACCAAGCATTCGTTAAAAACCCTGATATGAAAGTTCGTCAGTTCGTTGAGTCTAAAGGCGGAACATTAAAAGGATTCGTTCGCTACGCTGTTGGCGAAGGTATCGAAAAACGTGAAGACAACTTTGCTGAAGAAGTAATGAACCAAGTAAAAGGTAGTAACTAATACAGATTAGGGAACACATTGTGTTCCCTTTTTTAAAATAAAGATGTAAGCAATTGGAGGTTCATTATGAGTAAACCGAAATATAATCGTGTCGTTTTAAAGTTAAGTGGAGAAGCTTTAGCTGGAGAGCAAGGATTTGGAATTAATCCAACTGTTATTAAGTCAGTTGCAGAACAAGTAAAAGAAATTGCAGAACTTGATGTAGAGGTTGCTGTTGTTGTTGGTGGCGGTAACATTTGGCGTGGGAAAATTGGAAGTGAAATGGGCATGGATCGTGCAGGAGCAGATTACATGGGCATGTTAGCTACAGTTATGAATTCATTAGCTCTTCAAGATAGCTTGGAGAATATTGGAATCCAAACTCGTGTACAAACTTCAATTGAGATGCGTCAAGTGGCAGAGCCTTACATTCGCCGTAAAGCAGTTCGTCACTTAGAGAAAAAACGTGTTGTTATCTTTGCAGCAGGTACAGGTAATCCATACTTCTCTACAGATACAACAGCAGCATTACGTGCAGCGGAAATCGAAGCAGACGTTATTTTAATGGCGAAAAATAATGTGGATGGCGTATATAGCGCAGATCCATCTATTGACCCAACGGCTACGAAATACGAAACGCTTACTTACTTAGATGTATTAAAAGAAGGTTTAGGTGTAATGGATTCTACAGCTTCTTCTCTATGTATGGATAATGATATTCCATTAATTGTATTCTCAGTTATGGAAAAAGGTAATATTAAACGTGCCGTTTTAGGCGAAAATATTGGAACAGTTGTAAGGGGGAAATAAATATGGGACAACAAGTATTGAAGTCTTCAAATGAAAAAATGGAAAAAGCAGTTGCTGCTTATTCTCGTGAATTAGCAACAGTTCGCGCTGGTCGTGCAAGCTCGTCTGTATTAGATAAGGTACAAGTTGATTACTATGGTGCACCAACACCAGTTGTGCAATTAGCGAACATTACAGTTCCAGAAGCACGTTTACTTGTAATTCAACCTTATGATAAAACTTCTATCGGTGATATCGAAAAAGCAATTTTAAAAGCAGATTTAGGCTTAAACCCTTCTAATGATGGAACTGTAATTCGTATTGCATTCCCTGCATTAACAGAAGAGCGTCGTCGTGATCTTGTTAAAGTTGTGAAAAAATATGCTGAAGAAGCAAAAGTTGCTGTTCGTAACGTACGTCGTGACGGAAATGATGATCTTAAGAAGCTTGAAAAAGCTGGCGAGATTACAGAAGATGATTTAAGAGGATATACTGAAGATATCCAAAAAGAAACAGATAAATATATTGCAAAAGTTGACGAAATCGCAAAAAACAAAGAAAAAGAAATCATGGAAGTGTAATAGCGATAACTTCGCAAATATGACCCTCTTCTTAAGGGGGTCTTTTTACACTTTTAGGCATACGTCTGCTTGTTGGAGGGTATGAATGATGTTTAAAAACTTTCCTTTTTTTAAAGGTAAAAAGGACACATCGTTTGATCATCTCGTTGAAGAAGTGAAAAAAGGATATATCCCAGAACATATTGCCATCATTATGGATGGGAATGGAAGATGGGCAAAGAGGAGAGCAATGCCTCGTATTGCGGGACATCATGAAGGTATGCAAGTTGTAAAGAAAATTACAAAATTTGCAAGTAAACTTAATGTGAAAGTGTTAACTCTCTATGCTTTTTCAACTGAGAACTGGAAAAGACCGAAAAAGGAAGTTGATTATTTAATGAAGCTTCCAGAAGAATTTCTAGGTACATTTTTACCAGAATTGATTGAAGAAAACGTACAAGTCCGAGTAATAGGGCAAAAAGATCGTCTTCCTACGCATACACGCAGAGCGATGGAGAAAGCCATGGAAGATACGAAAGAGAATACGGGATTAATTCTTAATTTCGCGTTAAACTATGGAAGTCGAGATGAAATCGTTTCTGCTGTGCAACATATGATGAAAGATAAAGAGGAAGGAAAAATTCGTTCTGAAGAGGTAAGTGAAGAAATGCTTTCTTCCTACTTAATGACGAGTTCTTTACCTGATCCAGAGTTGTTAATCCGAACAAGCGGAGAGCTACGTATTAGTAATTTCATGTTATGGCAAATTGCGTATTCGGAGTTTTGGTTTACAGACGTGTATTGGCCAGACTTCAAAGAAGAACATTTGCTAAATGCAATTACTGACTTTCAACATAGAGGGCGCAGATTCGGAGGCGTGTAGAAAGAGAGGGTTTGGTAGTGAAACAGAGAATTATTACTGGAGTGGTTGCTGCCGCGCTATTCATTCCCATCGTAATATACGGTGGCGTGCCTTTTACGGTTTTAGTGTATGCACTTGCTTCTATAGGTTTATATGAATTAATTCGTATGAATAAGCTTACGCTTATTTCAGTACCGACAGTTTTAGCTGCAGTATTATTGTGGATTCTTTTAATTCCAAGTAGTGCATCAGAACTGTTTACATGGATTGGATTAGGTAAATTGGAAATCACATTTGTGATTGTTTTATTACTTTTATCATATACAGTCCTTTCTAAGAATACATTTACTTTTGATAATGCTTCATTTTTACTGATGGCAACGACATATGTGGCAATGGGATTCTTATATTTAAATGAAACGAGAATATTAGGAATTAAATATGTGTTTTGCGCATTATTTATTATATGGGCTACTGATTCAGGCGCATATTTCGTAGGAAAAGCATTAGGCAAGAGAAAATTGTGGCCAGAAATTAGTCCAAATAAAACGATTGAAGGTTCATTAGGCGGCATCGTTTGCGGAATTATCGTGGCACTTGTTTACAACGCGTTCTTCCCAGTTGAATCGAATGTAGTAATTTTAATTGTGCTGACAATTATCATTTCTATTTTTGGACAAATTGGTGATTTAGTACAATCTGCTTTTAAACGTCATTATGGCGTAAAGGATTCAGGTACAATTTTACCTGGACATGGTGGTATATTAGATCGAACAGATAGTTGGTTATTCGTTTTACCAATTCTCTACTTCTTATTACAATACAATTAATAAATGAACGAGGGGTTGGAGTCATGAAAAACATTAGTTTATTAGGTGCGAGCGGATCAATTGGTACACAAACTTTAGATGTATTACGCTCGCACCCAGACCAATTCCGTCTCGTTGCTTTTTCTGTAGGGAAAAATATTGACTACGCAGTAAAGGTAATTCAAGAATTTTCTCCGCAAATCGTCTCTGTGCAAAGAGAGGAAGATGTTTTAAAATTACAAGCTGTTTCTGGTAATACAAAAATTGTATATGGTAGTGAAGGGCTTTTAGAAGTAGCATTACATCCAGATGCGGAGATTGTAGTAAATGCTGTTGTAGGTAGCGTAGGGTTGTTACCAACACTTCGTGCAATTGAGGCGAAAAAAACAATTGGAATTGCAAATAAAGAAACGTTAGTAACTGCAGGACATCTTGTAATGGAAGCAGCACGAAAACATAATGTTTCGTTACTTCCAGTAGATAGTGAACATTCAGCTATTTTTCAATGCTTGAATGGTGAAAATGAGAAAAGAATTTCTCGTCTTATTATAACGGCTTCTGGTGGAAGTTTCCGTGATAAAACGAGGGATGAATTGCATCATGTGACCGTAGAAGATGCGCTTCGACATCCAAACTGGTCAATGGGTTCGAAAATTACAATTGATTCTGCTACAATGATGAATAAGGGACTAGAAGTAATTGAAGCACATTGGCTTTTTGGTATCCCTTACGAGCAAATCGATGTTGTTTTACATAAAGAAAGTATTATCCATTCTATGGTTGAATTTGAAGATCGTAGTGTAATGGCGCAGCTTGGTTCACCTGATATGCGAGTACCAATTCAATACGCACTTACATATCCTGATAGATTGCCTCTTTCAGACACAAAACAGTTAAACTTATGGGAAATAGGGACGTTGCATTTTGAGAAAATGGACCAAGAAAGATTCCGTTGTCTACGTTTTGCGTATGAAGCTGGAAAAGCAGGTGGAAGTATGCCAGCTGTAATGAACGCAGCGAATGAAGTAGCTGTTGAAGCCTTTTTACAAAAGAGAATTGGTTTCTTAACAGTAGAAGACCTCATTGAAAAAGCAATGAACCATCACAATGTCATTGCACGTCCGAGCTTAGAGGAAATTCTGGAAATTGATGCAGCCACAAGACGGTTTGTGATGGAACAAATTTAGCAAAGGTGGTTATGGAATTGAATACAGCGATTGCCTTTATATTAATTTTCGGTGCACTCGTATTTTTCCATGAGCTAGGACATCTATATTTCGCAAAAAGAGCAGGTATTTTATGCCGCGAGTTTGCGATTGGTTTTGGTCCGAAAATATTCTCATTTGAAAAGAATGAAACGGTGTATACGATTCGATTACTGCCCCTTGGTGGCTATGTAAGAATGGCTGGCGAGGATGCGGACACAGTTGAGTTAAAGCCTGGGAAAAAGGTTGGCCTTGTATTAAATGAAAAAGACGAAGTTGTGAAATTAGTTTTTGATGGATATGAAAAGTATCCAAATGTTCGTGTCATTGAAGTCGAACAAGCTGATTTGGAGCACAATCTAACAATTTCGGGCTATGAGGAGTACGAGGAAGAGCTTCAAACGTTCCGAGTGAATGAAAAAGCTCGTATTATTACTGCGGGGGAAGAAATTCAAATTGCTCCGTATAATAGACAATTTGGTTCAAAAAAATTAGGGCAACGCGCTTTAACAATCTTTGCGGGTCCTGCAATGAACTTCATTTTAGCATTTGTTATTTTTGTGATTCTTGGATTTGTACAAGGGGTTCCTATTGACAAACCAATGGTCGGAAAAGTGATGGATAATAGTGCAGCACAGCAAGCTGGATTGAAAGAGAATGATACAATTCAAGCGATTGATGGAAAAAACACAAGTACATGGAAAGATGTTGTTGACATTGTACGTGAAAATCCGGATAAAGAAATTACGTTACAAGTAAAGCGTGATAATGAACAGTTTAATGTGAAAGTAACGCCAACACTCGATAAAGAAGGAAAAGACGAAGTTGGTAGAATTGGTGTTTATTCCCCTGTAGAGAAAACAGTAATGGGTTCTATTAAATCAGGATTTGAACAAACATACCAATGGACGAAACTAATTTTTGAATCTCTTGTGAAATTAGTAACTGGTCAATTTTCTATTAATGAGTTGTCAGGTCCAGTAGGAATTTATAATCTAACAGATCAAGTTGTAGATTATGGATTTACGCGTGTACTAAGTTTAGCGGCAGTTTTAAGTATTAATCTTGGTTTATTCAATTTATTACCAGTTCCTGCTTTAGACGGTGGCCGTTTATTCTTCTTCTTAATTGAGGCGTTACGAGGAAAACCAATTGACCGTCAAAAAGAAGGAATGGTTCACTTTATTGGTTTTGCATTATTAATGTTATTAATGTTAGTTGTAACATGGAATGACATTCGTAAGTTTTTCTTGTAAAATAGAATGAAACTTATAATGAAATAGAGCCCGTAGAATAAAATCCCTCACCTAATTCGAGGTGAGGGGTTTTACTGCGTGTAAGAGTAAAATGAAGAGGTGCAAATAAATGAAACAAAGTATGGTATTCAGTCCTACATTACGTGAAGTTCCAGCTGATGCTGAAATTAAGAGTCATCAATTATTACTTCGCGCAGGTTTTATGCGTCAAAATGCTTCTGGTATTTATAGTTTTCTACCATTTGGGTTAAAAGTATTACACAAAGTAGAACGTATCGTTCGAGAAGAAATGGAGCGCGCAGGAGCTGTGGAATTATTGATGCCAGCTATGCAAGCTGCAGAATTATGGCAAGAATCAGGTCGTTGGTATTCTTACGGATCTGAATTAATGCGTATGAAAGATCGTAACGCTCGTGAGTTTGCTTTAGGAGCGACGCATGAAGAAGTAATTACTGATCTTGTACGTGATGAAATAAAATCATATAAAAAATTACCGTTAACATTATATCAAATTCAAACGAAATTCCGCGATGAACAAAGACCTCGTTTCGGTTTATTACGTGGAAGAGAGTTTCTAATGAAAGATGCATACTCTTTCCATGCTACACAAGAGAGCTTAGATGAAGTATACGATCGCTTATACAAAGCATATTCTAACATTTTTGCTCGTTGTGGTTTGAACTTCCGTGCAGTTATTGCTGATTCTGGAGCAATGGGCGGAAAAGATACACATGAATTCATGGTATTATCTGATGTTGGTGAAGATACAATTGCATACTCTGATACATCTGATTATGCAGCGAACATTGAAATGGCTCCTGTTGTAGCTACGTATACGAAGAGTGACGAAGCGGAAATGGCACTTGAAAAGGTTGCAACGCCAGATCAAAAAGCGATTGAAGAAGTATCTGCATTCTTAAACATTGAAGCTGACAAGTGTATTAAGTCTATGGTATTTAAAGTAGATGAGAAATTAGTAGTTGTACTTGTTCGTGGTGATCACGAAGTAAACGATGTAAAAGTGAAAAATGTATACGGCGCTTCAGTTGTTGAGCTTGCTTCTCATGAGGAAGTAAAAGAATTATTAAATTGTGAAGTTGGTTCATTAGGACCGATTGGTGTAACAGGTGATATCGAAATTATCGCTGACCATGCTGTAGCATCAATTGTCAATGGATGTTCAGGAGCGAACGAAGAAGGATTCCATTATGTAAATGTAAATCCAGAACGTGACTTTAAAGTAAGTCAGTATACAGATTTACGCTTTATTCAAGAAGGAGACCAATCTCCAGACGGAAACGGAACAATTCTTTTTGCACGTGGAATTGAAGTTGGTCATGTATTCAAATTAGGAACTCGTTATAGTGAAGCAATGAACGCAACATTCCTAGATGAAAATGGGAAAACACAACCACTTATTATGGGTTGTTACGGTATCGGTGTATCTCGTACAGTGGCAGCAATTGCAGAGCAGTTTAATGATGAGAACGGCTTAGTTTGGCCGAAAGCTGTAGCACCGTTCCATGTGCATGTAATTCCAGTAAATATGAAATCTGATGCACAACGTGAAATGGGTGAAAACATCTACAACTCATTACAAGAAAAAGGCTATGAAGTGTTATTAGACGATCGTGCAGAACGTGCAGGTGTTAAATTTGCAGATGCAGATTTATTCGGCCTTCCAGTTCGCGTTACAATTGGTAAAAAAGCAGACGAAGGTATTGTAGAAGTGAAAGTACGTGCTACAGGTGAGTCTGAAGAAGTAAAAGTAGAAGAACTTCAAACATATATTGCAAATATTTTAAAATAAGAAGAGGTACCTCGTAATGGGGTACCTTCTCTTTCTTTGTAAACGTATTTTGTAAAAGAAGAAGTGAGAAATCTTTCTTTGTAGTACGTTTCAATTTATAATAGCAAATGGAAGGAGAGTGCTTATGTCTTTAACAAATGAACAACAAGAGCGATTTCAAATTTTGCTCCAGCAGTTGCAAATACCAGACGACCTTATAAATCAATATTTACAAGGCGGTGGTATTGAAAGGCTCGTTATTGATAAAGCGAATAAAAGTTGGCATTTTGATTTACAAGTGCCACGTATTTTGCCTACAGAATTATATGAATTGCTAGAAACAAAGCTTAAGCAATCATTTTCTCATATTGCAAGAACAACATTTGCATTAGAAACAGAGAATAAACAATTTACAGAAGAAGAAGTGAGGGCGTATTGGCCGCTTTGTACGGAACGAATTACATTTTCACCTATGTTTGCTTACTTAAAGAAACAGCTTCCGCAGGTGAATGGAGTGAAGTTGCTAATAAATGTGAATAATGAGCTGGAGTCTACTGCTTTAAAGAAAAACGTTGCGAAACCAGTAGGGGATCAATACGAAGCTTTTGGATTTCCACGTTTCCAGTTAGACACACATATACAGCAAAATGCAGAAGAAATGCAAAAGTTTCGTGAGCAAACGCAGCAAGAAGACCGCGAGCGTGTTATACAAGCTATGGAAGAAATGGCGAAGAAGCAAGCTGAAGAAAGTAGCGTTGTGTATGAAGGACCGATTACACTCGGGTATCTTATTAAGCCAGATGAAGAGATTACACCGATGCGAGAAATTCAAGATGAAGAAAGAAGAAAAACGGTTCAAGGATATGTCTTCCATGTAGAGACAAAAGAGCTTCGTAGTGGACGTACGTTATTAACTTTAAAAATAACGGATTATACGGATTCTATTATGATCAAAATGTTCTCGCGTGACAAAGAAGATATTCCAATGCTGCAATCCTTGAAAAAAGGAATGTGGGTGAAAGCCCGTGGTTCAGTTCAAAACGATACATTTGTTCGAGATTTAGTAATGATTGCGAATGATATTAATGAAATAACAGGTCCGTCTCGTAAAGATAAAGCGCCAGAAGGCGAAAAGCGTGTAGAACTTCATCTTCACACTCCCATGAGCCAAATGGATGCTGTTACTCCTGTTTCTAGGCTTGTTGCCCAAGCTGGTAAATGGGGACATGAAGCTATTGCGGTTACAGACCATGCTGTGGCTCAGTCGTTCCCGGAGGCATATTCTGCGGGGAAAAAGGCTGGAGTTAAAGTTATATACGGTGTAGAAGCGAATTTAGTTAATGATGGTGTACCGATAGCGTATAACGAAGCGCATCGTTTACTTGCGGAGGAAACGTATGTTGTTTTCGACGTTGAGACGACAGGTTTATCAGCTGTATACGATACAGTCATTGAGTTGGCTGCCGTAAAAGTAAAGGGTGGCGAAATCATTGATCGTTTTGAATCTTTTGCAAACCCACATCAACCATTATCAGCGACGATTATTGAATTAACAGGTATTACAGATGATATGTTAACTGATGCACCAGAAGTGGACGAAGTGTTTAAAAAGTTTGAGGAATGGATGGGTGACCATACACTTGTTGCCCATAACGCAAGCTTCGATATGGGATTTATTAACGTAGGTTTTAAAAAGGCTGGGTTAGAAAAAACGAATAACCCTGTTATTGATACGTTAGAACTTGCACGATTCTTATTCCCAGAAATGAAAAATCACCGATTAAATACGATGTGTAAAAAACTTGATATTGAATTAACGCAACATCACCGTGCGATTTATGATACAGAAGCGACGGGATATTTACTTGTGAAAATGTTGAAAGACGTAATTGAAAAGGGATTTGAATATCACGATCAATTAAATGATAGCATGGGGCAAGGGGATGCGTATAAGCGTGGCCGTCCAAGCCATCTGACGTTACTTGCCACATCAGATGTTGGATTGAAAAATTTATATAAACTTGTTTCATATTCTCACCTTAATTACTTTTACCGTGTACCACGAGTACCGAGGTCACTATTAAAAAAATATCGTGAAGGAATTTTAGTAGGAACGGCTTGTGATAAAGGTGAAGTGTTTGAGGCAATGATGCAAAAAGCTCCTGAAGAGGTAGAAGAAATTGCACAGTTTTATGATTACATTGAAGTAATGCCTCCAGAGGTGTTGCGTCATTTAGTAGAGCGTGAACTCGTTCGAGATGAGGGACAATTAAAAACAATTATCTCTAACTTAGTAAAACTAGGCGAGACGTTAGATAAACCAGTTGTTGCTACAGGGAACGTGCATTACTTAGATCCAGAAGATGCAATGTATCGTAAAATTTTAGTCAGTTCGCAGGGCGGAGCCAATCCGTTAAATCGACATTCATTACCGCCAGTACATTTCCGTACAACTGATGAAATGCTAGAGTGCTTTTCATTTTTAGGTGAAGACAAAGCGAAAGAAGTTGTTGTGACGAATACACAAAAGGTTGCGTCATTAATTGGTGATGTTCGTCCAGTAAAAGATGATCTATATACACCGAAAATTGAGGGTGCCGATGATGAAACACGTGATATGAGTTATAAAATGGCACGCAGTATATATGGTGAAGAACTACCAGAAATTGTAGAGGCTCGTTTAGAAAAAGAATTGAAAAGTATTATTGGACATGGATTTGCCGTTATCTATTTAATCTCACATAAGCTTGTGAAAAAGTCGTTAGTCGACGGATATCTAGTAGGTTCGCGTGGTTCGGTAGGTTCGTCGTTCGTTGCAACGATGATGGAAATTACAGAAGTAAACCCATTACCACCACACTATGTCTGTCCAAAGTGCAAGCAATCTGAATTCTTTAATGATGGTTCCGTAGGCTCTGGTTTCGACTTACCAGATAAAGATTGTCCGACATGTAATGTGGCATATGTGAAAGATGGACATGATATTCCATTCGAAACGTTCCTTGGATTTAAAGGAGATAAGGTACCCGATATCGATTTGAACTTCTCCGGGGAATACCAACCACGTGCCCATAACTATACGAAAGTACTGTTCGGTGAAGACTATGTATACCGTGCTGGAACGATTGGTACAGTTGCGGAAAAAACCGCTTATGGATATGTAAAAGGTTATGCAAATGATCACAATTTAACAATTCGAAATGCAGAGATTGATCGCTTAGTAGCGGGATGTACAGGGGTAAAACGTACAACTGGACAGCATCCAGGTGGTATTATCGTTGTGCCAGATTACATGGATATCTTTGATTTCTCACCAATACAGTTTCCTGCTGATTCAATTGGTGCTGAGTGGAGAACAACGCATTTTGACTTCCACTCGATTCATGATAATTTATTGAAACTTGATATACTGGGACACGATGATCCGACCGTTATTCGTATGTTACAAGATCTAAGTGGTATTGATCCGAAAACAATCCCAACGGATGATCCAGAAGTAATGAAAATTTTCTCTGGTCCAGAAACGTTAGGGGTAACGGAAGAACAAATTAACTGTAAAACAGGTACACTTGGTATCCCGGAATTCGGTACGAAGTTCGTAAGACAGATGTTAGAAGAGACAAAACCAACGACATTCTCAGAATTGGTCCAAATTTCTGGGCTGTCACATGGTACTGACGTATGGCTTGGTAATGCAAATGAGTTAATTTATAACGGTACATGTACGCTGAGTGAAGTTATCGGTTGTCGTGATGACATCATGGTATATTTAATCTATCAAGGTTTAGATCCATCATTAGCCTTCAAAATCATGGAGTCGGTTCGTAAAGGTAAAGGTGTACCAGAAGAATGGGAAGATGACATGAAAGGTAATAATGTGCCAGGTTGGTATATTGATTCATGTAAGAAGATTAAATACATGTTCCCTAAAGCCCATGCGGCTGCTTACGTACTTATGGCTGTGCGTATCGCATACTTTAAAGTACATTTTGCACTTTTATTCTATGCGGCATATTTTACAGTCCGTGCAGATGATTTTGATGTAGAGGCGATGGCGAAAGGTTCAGCATCCATACGTGTAAAAATTGATGAAATTGCTCAAAAAGGATTGGATGCAGCGCCGAAAGAGAAGAGTTTATTAACAGTACTAGAAATGACACTGGAAATGTGTGAGCGTGGATATTCATTCCAAAAGGTCGATTTATACCGCTCGCATGCAACTGAGTTTATTATTGATGGGGATACTTTAATTCCTCCATTTAATGCAGTGCCTGGTCTTGGTACGAACGCAGCCTTAAGTATTGTGGAAGCGCGCAAAAATGGAGACTTCTTATCAAAAGAAGACTTACAGCAGCGAAGTAAGGTTTCGAAAACAATTATTGAGTATTTAGATAGCCAAGGTTGTTTAGGAGATTTGCCAGATCAAAACCAATTATCACTGTTCTAATAGGTAGGAAAAGTCTTTGCAAATCAATATTTGCTATGGTATACTATAAACCGAGATAACCATGTCATGTATATTTTGTGAAAAAGAGAGTGGGGAAACCCACTCTTTCGTGTTACTATCTACATTTTATTCATGTAGATAGTAAAGACATTTCTGTCGTATATACATATTTTGTTACAAGTTTTACTTCTTAAATTTGGTAATACTAAGACAGATATTCCCTGCTTAACGGCAGGGGCTTTTGTTAGCTAACGAGAAAGAATAAGATAGACCGTCTTTGTGAACGGGATCTTTTCTTGTAAATGGTACATGGCGGCAGGAAGGAGGCTGTTTATGGATAAGAAAGTCACAGAAGTTGTAGAAGCATTTGCGCAGCCAATCGTTGAAGAGTTAAATCTTGAACTTGTAGATGTAGAGTATGTGAAAGAAGGACAAGACTGGTTCTTACGCGTATTCATCGATTCTGAAAAGGGAGTCGACATTGAAGAATGCGGTGCGGTAAGTGAACGTTTAAGCGAAGCTTTAGATAAAGAGGATCCAATTCCTCACCTTTACTTTTTGGATGTATCATCTCCTGGAGCAGAACGCCCATTAAAGAAAGAGAAAGACTTCCAGCAAGCGGTAGGAAAACAAGTGGCAATTAAAACATATGAGCCAATTGATGGCGAAAAGATGTTTGAAGGAAAGTTACTTTCCTACGACGGTACTACAATTACACTACTATTAACAATTAAAACACGTAAAAAAGAAATCCAAATTCCAATGGATAAAGTTGCAAATGCGCGACTTGCTGTTACGTTTTAGTAAGAAGGGGGATCTTCATGAGCACTGAGTTGTTAGATGCTTTGCTCGTATTAGAGTCAGAAAAAGGTATTAGTAAAGATATTATTATTGATGCGATTGAAGCAGCATTAATCTCTGCTTATAAACGCAATTTTAACCAAGCACAAAACGTTCGTGTGAGCTTTAACCCAGAAGTGGGAACAATTCAAGTTTTAGCACGTAAGGACGTTGTTGATAATGTGTTTGATCCACGTCTTGAAATCTCTGTAGAAGAGGCAAGACAAATTAATCCAAACTACCAAGATGGCGACGTACTAGAAATTGAAGTAACGCCAAAAGATTTTGGTCGTATTGCAGCGCAAACTGCAAAACAAGTTGTAACACAACGAGTTCGTGAAGCAGAACGTGGTGTTATTTACTCAGAATTTAGTGATCGTGAAGAAGACATTATGGTTGGTATTGTACAACGCCAAGATGCTCGTTTCATCTACGTAAGCTTAGGCAAAGTAGAAGCTTTATTACCTGTAAGTGAGCAAATGCCAAATGAGCAATATAAGCCACATGATCGTATTCGCGTATTTATTACAAAAGTAGAAAAGACAACAAAAGGACCACAAATTTACGTATCACGTACACATCCTGGTCTTTTAAAACGTTTATTCGAAATGGAAGTTCCAGAAATTTATGATGGAACTGTAGAAATTCGCTCTGTAGCGCGCGAAGCAGGAGATCGTTCTAAAATCTCTGTGCATGCAGAAAACATTGATGTTGATCCAGTTGGTTCTTGCGTAGGACCGAAAGGACAACGTGTACAACGTGTTGTAGATGAACTAAAAGGTGAAAAGATTGACATCGTTCGCTGGTCAAATGACCCAGTTGAATATGTTGCAAATGCTTTAAGCCCATCACAAGTTGTTAAAGTACTTGTAGATGAAGATGAAAAAGCAACAACTGTTGTTGTTCCAGACCACCAGCTATCGTTAGCTATCGGTAAGCGTGGACAAAATGCACGTCTTGCAGCTAAATTAACAGGCTGGAAAATTGATATTAAAAGTGAGTCTGATGCGAAACAACTTGGAATTGTTACAGAAGAAGATAGCGTAATCGCATTCGGATTCGATTCAGTTGAAGACGAAATCCAATAGAGGTGATGAGTATGAGCAATCGAAAAGTTCCGTTACGAAAATGTATTGCGACGCAAGAGATGAAATCAAAACGAGAGCTGGTTCGCATTGTTCGTTCCAAAGAGGGCGAAGTGTCTATTGATTTATCTGGAAAAAAATCAGGACGAGGTGCATATTTGTCAAAAGATAAAGAATGCATTATACAAGCCCAAAAGAAAAACATTTTGGAACATCATCTAAAAGCGAAAATCGACAGTTCTCTGTACGAAGAGCTTCTTGAGCTTGTTGAGAAGGAGTCGAAATAAGTGTCCGATTGGAAATCGTTTTTAGGACTAGCAAATCGCGCTCGAAAAATCATTTCGGGTGAAGAACTCGTTTTAAAAGAAGTACGAAGTGGTAAAGCAAAGCTCGTATTGCTTTCTGAAGATGCGTCAGCGAACACTACTAAACGTATCACTGATAAAACGACGTACTACAACGTACCAATGAAAAAAGTCGAAAATCGACAACAATTAGGGCATGCGATTGGGAGAGACGAGCGAGTCGTTGTAGCTGTGTTAGATGAAGGCTTTGCGAAAAAGCTACGTAGCATGCTCGATACAAATTACCGGGGGTGAAGGTATGAGTAAAATTCGAGTACATGAATATGCAAAAAAAAATAATATCTCAAGTAAAGATCTTATGACAAAACTTAAAGAGATGAATATCGAGGTTTCGAATCATATGACAATGTTAGAAGACGAAGTAGTAAATAAATTAGATAATGAATATAACACTGGAGCGGAAAAACCTTCTGTTGCAGATGAGTTTGAAGTAGAAGAGAAAGTTGTTCGCAGTAAAAAGAACAGCAATAAGAAAAAGAAAAAAGGCAAAGGAAATGAAGACAAACGTCAAGATAACTTTGCTGGAAGACAACAAACACAAATAGTAGAAACACCAGATAAAATTACTTTCTCTGGAAGCCTTACAGTAGGTGAACTTGCTAAAAAGTTAAGCAAAGAGCCATCTGAAATTATTAAAAAGCTCTTCATGCTAGGAATTATGGCGACAATTAACCAAGATTTAGATAAAGATACAATTGAGTTAATCGCTACTGATTACGGTATTGAAGTAGAAGAAGAAATAGTGGTAAGTGAAACTGAGTTTGAAACATTCATGGATGAGCAAGATGATGAAGAAAACTTAAAAGAGCGTCCAGCTGTTGTTACGATTATGGGACACGTTGACCATGGTAAAACAACATTACTTGACTCTATTCGTAATTCAAAAGTAACTGCTGGCGAAGCTGGTGGAATTACTCAGCATATTGGTGCATACCAAGTTGAAGTAAATGATAAGAAAATTACATTCTTAGATACGCCTGGTCACGCGGCATTTACAACAATGCGTGCTCGTGGTGCGCAAGTAACTGATATTACAATCCTTGTTGTTGCAGCTGATGACGGTGTTATGCCACAAACAGTTGAAGCGATTAGCCATGCAAAAGCAGCTGGAGTACCAATTATTGTTGCTGTGAATAAAATGGATAAACCAGCGGCGAATCCTGATCGTGTAATGCAAGAATTAACAGAATATGAATTAGTTCCAGAAGCTTGGGGCGGAGACACAATTTTCGTACCAATTTCTGCAATTCAAGGCGAAGGCATTGACAACTTGCTAGAGATGATCCTTCTTGTAAGTGAAGTAGAAGAATATAAAGCAAACCCAAATCGTTATGCAACAGGTACTGTAATTGAAGCACAGCTTGATAAAGGTAAAGGAACTATCGCGACATTATTAGTTCAAAACGGTACGCTTCGAGTTGGAGATCCAATTGTTGTTGGAACTTCATTCGGACGTGTTCGTGCAATGGTAAGTGATATTGGTCGTCGTGTAAAAGTTGCTGGTCCATCAACTCCTGTTGAAATTACAGGTTTAAATGAAGTACCACAGGCTGGAGATCGTTTCATGGCATTCGCTGATGAGAAGAAAGCTCGTCAAATCGGTGAATCACGTGCACAAGAAGCGTTAGTTGCACAACGTGGTGAGAAATCTAAATTAAGCCTTGAAGATTTATTCCAACAAATCCAAGAGAGCGATGTAAAAGAAATCAACTTAATCGTAAAAGCAGACGTACAAGGTTCTGTTGAAGCGATGGCAGCATCACTTCGTAAAATTGATGTTGAAGGCGTAAAAGTTAAAATCATTCACACTGGTGTAGGTGCGATTACAGAATCTGATATTATTTTAGCTTCTGCATCTAATGCAATTGTAATTGGATTTAACGTACGTCCGGATGTGAACGCGAAGCGTACAGCTGAATTAGAGAACGTTGATGTTCGCTTACACCGCATTATCTACAAAGTAATCGAAGAAATTGAATTAGCAATGCAAGGTATGCTTGATCCAGAATTCGAAGAAAAAGTAATCGGTCAAGCGGAAGTTCGTCAAACATTCAAGGTAACAAAAGTTGGAACAATTGCAGGTTGTTACGTAATTGACGGTAAAATTACACGCGATAGTGGCGTTCGTATTATCCGCGATGGTATAGTAATTTTCGAAGGACAACTTGATACGTTAAAACGTTTCAAAGACGACGTAAAAGAAGTTGCACAAAACTATGAGTGTGGTATTACAATTGAGAGATATAATGACCTTAAAGAAGGGGACATCATTGAAGCATACGTTATGGAAGAAGTGAAGCGATGATTGTCGCTTCACTCTCATTCGAGTGTATGATTTACGATGTACATTCTTTAAAAGAGAAACGGGCAATTTTGCAACGAGTGCTAACTCGTGTGAAACAGCGCTATAATGTAGCTGTTTCTGAAGTTGGGCATCAAGATGTATGGCAACGTACAGAAATTGCGATTGTTTCCGTATCCTCAAATCGTGTTATCTGTGAAAAAGAAATGAATCGTGTACTGGAGTACATCGATTCATTTCCTGAAATTGAACGTACGATAACACAATTGGAATGGTATTGAATGAGGTGAAGAGTTATGAAATTACGTGCAAACCGTGTAGGCGAGCAAATGAAAAAAGAATTAGGCGACATCATTAGTCGTAAAATTAAAGACCCACGTATCGGATTTGTTACAGTAACAGATGTACAAGTGAGTGGTGATTTACAAATTGCCAAAGTATATATTTCTGTTTTAGGTGACGAAGAACAGAAAGAAAATACGTTAAAAGGTTTAGCGAAGGCAAAAGGCTTTATTCGTTCAGAAATTGGCCAACGTATTCGTCTTCGTAAAACACCGGAAATTACCTTTGAGTTTGATGAGTCTATCGGATATGGTCATCGAATTGATACACTTTTACATGAAATTAATAAAGACGGTAAACGTGAAGAATAATGGATAGACATTTGTCTATCCATTTTTTCAATGCAAAATAAGTTTTGGATATTTACTACGAAAGAATTATGATGAGGTGAACATATATGGAAGGTGTAGTATTATTACATAAGCCAAAAGGCATGACATCACATGATTGTGTATTTAAATTAAGAAAGGTATTGAGAGAAAAGAGAATTGGTCATACGGGAACATTAGACCCAGATGTAACAGGAGTATTACCAATTTGCGTCGGAAGAGCAACAAAAATTGCACAATTTTTAACAAGTGAAACGAAAACATATGAAGGTGAAGTAACATTAGGATTTTCAACGACAACTGAAGATGCTTCTGGTGAGGTTGTTGAAACGAAAAATGTCGATCGTGCTATTACTCGTAAGGAAATAGAAAAAGTTCTTGCTGAATTAACAGGCACGATTGAACAAATGCCACCAATGTTCTCGGCTGTAAAAGTAAACGGGAAAAAATTATACGAATATGCAAGAGCAGGACAAGATGTGGAACGTCCAGTTCGTACAATTACGATTCATGAGTTCGTATTACTTGATGATCGTGAAGTTTTTGAAGGAGAAAATATTTCATTCCGTTTCCGTGTAACGTGTAGTAAAGGAACATATGTAAGAACGTTAGCGGTAATGATCGGGGAGAAACTTGGTTTCCCATCACATATGTCTCACCTTGTAAGAACGGCATCTGGTGAATTTTTATTAGAAGATTGCATATCATTTGAAGAAATTGAAGAAAACGTGCAAAATGGAACAGTAGAGTCTATCTTCATTTCAATTGATGAAGCATTAAGTAAGTTTCCAAAAATGGTTGTAGATGAAAAGCAAGCAGAGAAAATTAAGAATGGTATGTTCTTAAAGAATGAATTAGAAATAACGGCACCATTTATTACAGTGTTTGATAAAAATGATCGGTGCTTAGCAATTTATGAACATCATCCGAAACATCCTGGCATGTTAAAGCCGATGAAAGTACTTGTGAATAATCAAGAACTAAAGCTATAATGAATTATTGGAAGGATTATTACAGAAAAAGGTGAATTCAAGCGTGAAACTTATTCATTTAACTCATCCACATGAACAAAATAAATTAGAATTACCACCTACTGTAATGGCATTAGGATTTTTTGATGGCATTCATTTAGGACATCAATGTGTAATTCGAACTGCGAAAAAAATAGCGGACGACAGAGGATATAAAAGTGCAGTTATGACATTTCATCCTCACCCATCTGTTGTTTTAGGGAAAAAGGATGCGCATGTGGAGTATATTACACCAATGCGTGATAAAGAAAAAATAGTCGAAAGCTTAGGAATCGATATATTATATGTAATTAAATTTGATGAATCATTTGCAGGGTTATTACCGCAACAATTTGTAGATGATTATATTATTGGTTTAAATGTAAAGCATGTAGTAGCAGGGTTTGATTATTCATATGGACGTTTAGGAAAAGGAAAGATGGAGACTTTACCATTTCATGCAAGAGGGGAGTTTACACAGACTGTGATTGAAAAAGTTGAATTTCAAGAAGAGAAAGTAAGTTCTACAGCATTACGAAAGTTAATTCGAAATGGCGAAATGGAACAAATTCCATCTATTTTAGGTAGAGCCTATACTGTAGCGGGAACAGTTATACACGGCGACAAACGTGGGCGTCAAATTGGTTTTCCAACAGCTAATGTAGGTTTAAGTGATGAGTATTTATTGCCACCTGTAGGTGTTTATGCAGTGAGATTAAAAGTTCACGATGAATGGTACGATGGTGTATGTAATATTGGATATAAACCGACTTTTAAAGAAGATGAGCGTCAATTATCAATTGAAGTGCACTTATTTGAATTTAACAAAGATATATACAACCAAAATGTTACAGTAGAGTGGCATATGCGTATAAGAGAAGAGAAGAAATTCAATGGCATTGATGAGTTAGTTGAACAAATCGCAAAAGATAAGAAAACAGCACAAGAATATTTTGCGAGCGAAAAGAATATACTTGCTTTTTCAAATGAAAAGTAGTATTCTATGTTATGTACTTTATGACAACCATTGCTTGGCATTGCGACTCACCGACGCTTGCTAGGTAATTGGGGGTTTAATTAATAGGAGGTGAAATAGGATGGCTTTAACACAAGAGCGTAAAAACGAAATCATTGCACAATTTAGAACTCATGAGACTGATACTGGTTCTCCAGAGGTTCAAATTGCTGTCCTAACGGAGCAAATTAACACTCTAAACGAGCACTTACGTACTCACAAGAAAGATCATCATTCACGTCGTGGTCTATTAAAGATGGTTGGTAAACGTCGTAACTTACTAACTTACCTTCGTAATAGCGATATCACACGTTACCGTGAATTAATCACAAAGCTTGGCTTACGTCGATAGTCAAAGAAGCGGGAATATTCCCGCTTTTTTGTTAGGTAAAAATATATCTTCTACGCTTTATAGCTTACTTAATTTTAGGCAATACTAGAGGTAGAATATTGTGATATACTATCCATTTACATAGAAGAATTGAATACTTTAAATTGAGAGGGGTACTTAAATGAGTCAAGAAAAGCAAGTCTTCTCGATAGATTTAGCTGGTCGCCAGCTAACAGTTGAAACTGGTCAGCTTGCCAAACAAGCGAACGGAGCAGTATTAGTAAGATATGGCGATACAGCGGTTCTATCTACAGCAACTGCATCAAAAGAAGCTAAAAATGTAGATTTTTTCCCACTTACAGTAAACTATGAAGAGCGTTTATATGCAGTCGGAAAAATTCCTGGCGGTTTTATTAAGCGTGAAGGTCGTCCAAGTGAAAAAGCAATTTTGGCAAGTCGTTTAATCGACCGTCCAATTCGTCCGCTATTCGCAGATGGTTTCCGTAACGAAGTGCAAGTTGTCAGCATTGTAATGAGTGTTGATCAAGATTGTTCTTCTGAAATGGCAGCTATGCTTGGTTCTTCATTAGCGTTATCGATTTCAGATATTCCATTTGAAGGTCCAATCGCTGGTGCGACAGTTGGTCGTATTAATGGCGAATTCGTTATTAATCCAACAGTAGAACAGCAAGAACAAAGTGATATCCACTTAGTTGTAGCTGGTACGAAAGATGCGATTAACATGGTTGAAGCAGGAGCAGATCAAGTGCCTGAAGAAACAATGTTAGAAGCAATTATGTTTGGTCATGACGAAATTAAACGTTTAATTGCATTCCAAGAAGAGATTGTACAAGCTGTAGGTAAAGAGAAATCAGAAGTGAAACTTTATGAAGTTGACGCTGATCTTAATCAAGCTGTACGTGAAATGGCTGAGAAGGATATGCATTCTGCAATTCAAGTACATGAGAAACATGCACGTGAAGATGCAATTAACGAAGTGAAAAAGCGTGTAATTGAGCATTACGAAGCTGAGGAAGCTGACGCTGATACATTAGGACAAGTAAATGAGATTTTATATAAAATTGTAAAAGAAGAAGTACGTCGTCTTATTACAGTTGAAAAAATTCGCCCAGATGGCCGTAAAGGTGACGAAATCCGTCCTTTAGCATCAGAGGTTGGTATTTTATCTCGTACACACGGTTCTGGTTTATTCACACGTGGACAAACACAAGCATTAAGTATTTGTACATTAGGTGCATTAGGCGATGTGCAAATTTTAGATGGTCTTGGTGTAGAAGAATCAAAACGCTTTATGCACCATTACAATTTCCCATCATTTAGTGTTGGTGAAACAAGACCGATGCGTGGACCAGGTCGTCGTGAAATTGGTCACGGTGCACTAGGAGAGCGCGCACTTGAGCCTGTAATTCCATCTGAAAAAGATTTCCCATACACAGTACGCCTTGTATCTGAAGTATTAGAATCAAATGGTTCTACTTCACAAGCAAGTATTTGTGGTAGTACTTTAGCAATGATGGATGCGGGTGTTCCACTTAAAGCTCCAGTTGCAGGTATTGCAATGGGTCTGGTTAAATCTGGTGAGCATTACACAATTTTATCTGATATTCAAGGTATGGAAGATCATTTAGGTGATATGGACTTTAAAGTAGCAGGTACAGCACAGGGTGTAACTGCACTGCAAATGGACATTAAAATCGATGGTTTATCACGTGAGATTTTAGAAGAGGCATTACAACAAGCGAAAATTGGTCGTGTGCACATTCTAAATCATATGTTATCTGTTATTGCAGAGCCACGTACTGAATTATCAGCTTACGCTCCAAAGATTATTACAATGACAATTAACCCAGATAAAATCCGTGACGTTATTGGACCAAGCGGTAAACAAATCAATAAAATTATTGAAGAAACTGGCGTTAAAATTGACATCGAGCAAGATGGTACAGTATTCATTTCATCAATAAATCAAGAAATGAACGACAAAGCTAAGAAGATTATCGAAGATATCGTTCGCGAAGTACAAGTAGGTGAGATCTACGAAGGAAAAGTGAAACGTGTTGAGAAATTTGGTGCTTTCGTTGAATTATTCAGCGGTAAAGATGGATTAGTTCATATTTCTGAACTTGCACTTGAGCGTGTAGGTAAAGTAGAAGACGTTGTGAAAATCGGTGATGTAATTACAGTTAAAGTTATCGAGATTGACAAGCAAGGTCGCGTAAATCTATCTAGAAAAGTATTGCTAAAAGAAGAGCAAGAAAAAGAAGCTGCTAAAGAAGAAGACAAACAAGAGCAGCAATAAGTAAAAGCCAGTTAAACTGGCTTTTTTTGTTATGTAAAAAACATGATGTTCATATATTTTTATGTCGGTATAGGTATAGTTTTCATTATAACGCTCAAATTAACAAAGATAAGAAGAAAATGTTTTTATATAGTTAATTTGGGAGGGTTTATATGAAAGTTCGTATATTGGCATACATATGTATATTTTCTTTATATGTCAGTTTAGGCTCTTATTCTGTTTTTGCACAAGATAACTTGCATGAAGAAATTCAAAAGTATGCAAAACAGTATGAGATTGCACCTCAAAATGCGATGATTGATAAAATATGGAAGGCAACACCTGGATATAATGGAAGACAAGTGGATATTGAAGCATCGTATAATAATATGAAGAAGCTAAAGGAATTTGATCAAAAATATCTTGAATTCAAAGAAGTCTCACCGAGTGTTCATTTGGAAGATTTATCACCAGCTCCAATTTATAGAGGGCATCCAAATAAAAAGATGGTAGGATTAACAATAAATGTGGCATGGGGAAATGAGTATTTGCCACGTATATTAGAGATATTGAAAAAGCATGATGTGAAGGCCACTTTCTTTTTAGAAGGACGTTGGGTGAAAGAAAATTTGCGGTTTGCAAAAATGATTGTCGATGCAAAACAAGAAGTTGGAAATCACTCATACACACACCCTAATATGAAAACGTTATCCTCAGATGAAATACGAGATCAGTTACAAAAAACAAATCGAATGATAGAAGTAGCAACGAATCAAAAAGTAAGATGGTTTGCCCCGCCGAGTGGAAGCTTTCGAGATGAAGTCGTAAAGATTGCAGATGATTTTCAAATGGGAACGATTATGTGGACTGTAGATACGATTGATTGGCAGCGACCTGAGCCAGATGTACTATTGCAGAGAGTAATGAGAAAAATACATCCAGGTGCTATCATATTAATGCATCCTACTTCGTCTACAGCAGAGGCTTTAGATATAATGATTACAAAATTGAAGGAACAAGGATATAAAGTGGGGAATATAACTGAATTACTGGATGAAAAACGTGTGGATTAAATACATTTGCATGACATTCATCCTTAAACTTGTTATCATTAAATAATAGCGTTTTATTTAGAGAAACTGGCAGTAGGAGGAAAGTTTTTGATTAAAAAATATACTTGTAAAAATGGTGTAAGAATAGTTATGGAGAATATACCAACTGTAAGATCGGTTGCAATTGGTATTTGGATCCATGCGGGATCAAGAAATGAAAATGAAAAAAATAATGGGATTTCTCACTTTTTAGAGCATATGTTCTTTAAAGGGACAGAGACACGTAGTGCACGAGAGATTGCAGAATCATTTGATAGCATTGGTGGTCAAGTGAATGCATTTACTTCAAAAGAATATACTTGTTACTATGCAAAAGTATTAGATGAGCATGCTAAATATGCTTTAGATGTTTTAGCAGATATGTTCTTTAATTCAACATTTGATGAGGAAGAACTGAAAAAAGAGAAGAATGTCGTATGTGAAGAAATTAAAATGTACGAAGATGCTCCAGATGATATTGTGCATGATATGTTAACGAAAGCAACATATGAAACGCATCCACTCGGATATCCTATTTTAGGAACAGAAGAAACGCTTAATACGTTTACAGGTGATACGTTACGTCAATATATAAAAGATCATTACACACCTGAAAATGTAGTTGTATCAATTGCAGGAAATATTGATGAAGCATTTTTACAAACAGTGGAGCAATATTTCGGTAGTTATGAAGGAACAACAAACCGTGAACAAGTACATAGCCCAATTTTCCATTTCAATAAGGTAGCCCGCAAAAAGGAAACGGAACAAGCTCATTTATGTCTAGGATATAAAGGCTTACAAATGGGACACGAAGATATTTATAACTTAATTGTATTAAATAACGTTTTAGGCGGTAGTATGAGTAGCCGTTTATTCCAAGAAGTACGTGAGCAACGTGGATTAGCTTACTCAGTATTTTCTTACCACTCTTCTTATGAAGATACAGGCATGTTAACACTTTACGGTGGAACTGGTAGCCAACAATTAGATACATTGTATGAAACAATGCAAGAAACATTAGAGACATTGAAAAATACAGGTATTACAGAAAAAGAGCTTATGAATAGTAAAGAGCAATTAAAAGGAAACTTAATGTTAAGTTTAGAAAGTACAAATAGCCGTATGAGCCGTAACGGTAAAAATGAATTGCTTCTTCGTAAGCATCGTTCACTTGATGAGATTATTGAAAGTGTAAACACTGTAACAAAAGAAAATGTGGACGGATTAATTCGCAACATGTTTACTGATGAATTCTCTGCGGCACTTATTAGTCCAGACGGAAAACTTCCAAAAGGAATAAAACTATAATCGATTTTTATAATGTATCTGATAATAACCTTCTCTCTTTTTAAATGAGAGAAGGTTATTTTTTTTATCCATATAGAATAGGTACTAATTATAGACAATGCAAATGAAAAATTCAGTAGGGGGAGTGGAGTATGTATGCGATTAAGTGAATTAAGTGGTAAAGAGGTTGTAGATATAGAAAAAGCGGAAAAAATGGGAGTCTTAGGTTATATGGATTTAGAGATTAATGAGAAAGACGGACAAATACAAACACTTATAATACCTGTAGGGAAGTGGGGAGGTTTTAAAAAGGAACCACAAGAAGTAAGGGTGGCATGGAGTCAAATAAAGAAAGTCGGACATGATATGCTTCTTTGTGATAGTATAGATCGTTCAAATTCGGAGTGAAGGATGGCCATTTTGGTCATCTTTTTTTGTATCTACATAGAAACCTGATAAAACATATATGCATTTGGATTTTCAATCACCATAAACTCGTACATTACATATGATGTGGAGGAAAAAGAAAAAGTAGGCACTTTTCTTATAAATGACAGAAAAAGAAGGTGAATTAGGGAATGTTGACTGAGATGCATATTGCTGTCATAGGAGGAGATGCAAGGCAGCTAGAAGTAATTCGTAAGCTAGTTGAATTGGATGCAAAACTTTCTTTGATAGGGTTTGATCAGTTAGATCATGGTTTCACAGGGGCAGCAAAAGAAAGTATACAAAATTTAGATTTCACTTCTGTAGACGCAATTATTTTGCCGGTTGCAGGTACAAATGCCAAAGGAGAAGTAGATACTATTTTTTCAAATGAAAAAGTTTCAATAACGAAAGAACAAATTGAAAATACACCAGAACACTTTACTATATATTCAGGTATTGGTACACCTTACTTGGAAAATCTCGTATCTACTACGAACCGAAAACTTGTTAAATTATTTGATCGTGATGATGTAGCAATATACAATTCTATTCCAACTGTAGAAGGTACATTAATGATGGTAATTCAACATACCGACTATACAATTCATGGGTCCAATGTAATGGTTCTAGGATTTGGTAGAACAGGAATGAGTGTTGCGAGAGCATTTCAATCATTAGGAGCCCATGTCAAAGTTGGAGCAAGACGATCTGAACATATTGCACGTATTACAGAAATGATGTTTTCTCCTTTTCATATGCAAGACATAGAGAAAGAAGTAGGAAATATCGATATTGTAATCAATACAATTCCGTACCTCGTTGTAACAGCGAATGTTATTGCAAAAATGCCAGCTCATACGTTAGTGATTGATTTAGCTTCTAAACCAGGCGGTACTGACTTTAGATATGCCGAAAAAAGAGGAGTCAAAGCGTTGCTAGCACCTGGATTACCAGGTATTGTTGCTCCAAAAACGGCTGGGCAAATTTTAGCAAATGTTCTTTCTCAGTTATTAGCAGCAGATGCAATTGCAAAGGAGGAGGAAAAGAAATGAGTTTGAAGGGGAAACGAATTGGTTTCGGATTTACGGGTTCACATTGTACGTATGAGGAAGTTATGCCGCACTTAGAAAAATTAATTGCTGAAGGGGCAGAAGTACGTCCCGTTGTTTCATACACTGTTCAATCAACAAATACTAGATTTGGAGAAGGAGCAGAATGGATTAAGAAGATTGAAGAAATAACAGGTTTTAAAGCAATTAATTCAATTGTTGGAGCAGAGCCACTTGGACCTAAAATTCCATTAGACTGCATGGTAATCGCTCCTTTAACAGGAAATTCTATGAGTAAATTTGCAAATGCAATGACAGACTCTCCAGTACTAATGGCAGCAAAAGCGACGTTAAGAAATGGCAAGCCTGTCGTATTGGCGGTTTCGACGAATGATGCATTAGGATTAAATGGGGTAAATCTAATTACACCAACAAGGTGACGACAAAGCATAAACGCTTATATGTCGCCATCTTGAGGGAGCTTAGGGTAAAGCACAAGTTCGAAATCATCGAGCCTTTGCCACTTTTCCTTTTTATAAACAGCCTTTTCTAAAACGGACTTTAGGAGGCTGTTTTTCTTTTTGGGATCATCTGTTTTAAAGTACAGATCAAGAACATTCTCCACTTGAGGTATTGTATCTTTCTTGACTTTTTCCTTTTTAATTTCGGTTTTAATTTCTTTCTTTAAGTTTTCCATAGTGGAAGTAATTTCAGTTATACGGTCAGAAACTACATTCGAGCGTTCTAAAAACATATCGACTGTGTAAACGCCACGTTCTAATAAATCATGTAAATTATTTTTTTGTTTTTGGACATCCACTAATTCTTTTTCAAGCTTGCGTAATGCAGCTTCATTCATTTGAATGACTTGTGTCTCTTTTAATTTGTCATCTTGCTTATGTTTTTCAAAATCAGCTTTATAATTGATGTACCATTCTTTTAATGCCTCGAGTAAACGCTTCTCGATTAATTCAGTATAACTTGATTTGTTTTCACAGCCACGGTGTTTACAATCCATCGTTTCTTTTCGATTCTTCGGATAACGTTGGACCATGCTATAACCACATTTACTACATTTAATAATGCCAGCTAGAGGATTTTTAATTCCGTTCGTATTGTAAGGAACGTGATATCTTGAGTTTAATTTTTCTTGTACTTGTTCAAATAAATTTTCAGGTATGATTGATTCATGTTTGCCATCAGCAATAATCCAATCTGATTTATCTTGTCTTGCACAGCTACGTTTCACAGCATCAGGCCGTTTTACTTCTTTTCGCTTTTGCCATGTTACTTTTCCGATGTACACATTGTTTTTTAATATATCTAAGATGCTGTAGGGGTTCCATTCATTACCTAGCTTACTTTTGTAGCCAAGATCATTTAACTTGCTTCGGATTGCGTTAGCCCCCATATCCTCATTTGCATACCAATCAAATATCATTCTTACAACAGAAGCTTCTTCGGAATTAATCGTTAAAGTACGTTCTCGCTTATTTAAACGATGGATATCATATCCGAATGGTGCATGTGTACCAAGGTAATTCCCAGCCTCTACACTGGCGACACGACCTCGTTGCATACGTCTTGTAATAATTTTTAACTCCTTACGAGCCATAAACGCTTCAAATTCGCTGTATTCTTCGTCCCACTCATCATTAAGGTCGTAAGTCTTCCTGGGTGTCATAATCTTCGTATTCGAGCGTTTAAACGTCTCTAAAATGATTCCTTGCTCTTTCATACCACCACGACCTAGACGGTCCATATCCATACAAAGAACAACATCATATTTGTTATCTTCAATTTCTTCAAGCAGCGCTAGCATCTCAGGCCGCTTCACTAAGCTTTCACCAGAAACGATTTCCTCACGGACAGCTAAAACATTTAAGTTCATTTCCTTGGCAATTTTCAGTAGGGTAGAGCGGTGCTTTGCTAACGTTTCGCCTTCGCCGCGTGCTTCAGCTTCTAGATCAGCACGGGATTTTCTTAGGTAGATTGCGGTTTTCATAGATAGCCCTCCTTAGATTAGTATTTATTATATAAAAGTTTAAGTGTAGTGAGAAGGAATTATTATAAATAAAAAAGGCCCCAGTGAATGGGGCTTTTTAAAGAGTTAGATCGCTACAAAAATTTCTTCTTGTGGAGCAATAGCTTTTATTTTATTCATGATGGATTGGATTTCTAAGTTTCGATCATATAGAATACTTTCCTTATTCAGTTCGTATATTACAGCTTTTTGTAAGTAATCTTTAGAGTCAAAAAAGTAAGTGGCTTTAATTATTTGTCCCAAGTCTTGGAATACGAGATCTACTTTAGTACCGCCTTTATGTGATGAAAAGTTTACACCATGATAGTCAGGATCTTTAACATTATCTAATAAATCATTAGGATAAAGGGGATTTAAATAAATAGTTTTCCATAATTGTTCTCTTAATTGATTAATCATTTTTTCCACCTCATATAATTGATTCAAGCATTTTGCGAAGTTGTACTATTATTTGTTCAAGGTATGCATCTGCGTGTTTGTAATCATCAATAGCCCATTCGCTTCTTTCTCCAAATCTTTGTTTACATGCATTGTTTAAGAAAACAGAAATTATAGCATCATTTTTTTCTTTTTGCAATATCCACTTCTGTTTTATAGGTAATTGAGTTAATTCATTACCTTGAGCTTCAAGCCCATAATCAAGGAGTAATGTAGCTGGTAAATCGAATTGAATTCTTTGATTAAACTCTTCACGTAATTTAATTCTGAATTTTTTTGGATTATTAATTAATGGATTGAATTCATGTTCTACGTTACCTTTATTCACAAGACGTCTTAATTCTTCATCGGTAATATGAGGAAGCTGTTCTTTTAACTTAGCAATTTCATTTTGTAAATTCTGTTCATATTCCTCATATTTTTGAGCAGCTAGGGTGTATTCATAAAAATCTTCACTAAAATAGATTTCTCCCTCTGCAGTTACTTTTCCTACATCTTTATCTTGTTTTTTTATTTCACGTTCAAGTTTTCTTTCTTGTTTCTCACTACCTGAAACACTACTTAATAGTGATGCGTAATCTTGTTCTTGTTTGTATTCTTCCCATAATTCTTGTAGGCCGAGTTCTTCATGGGCAATTACAACACCAATATTATCTGATTCGCTTTTTGTTTCAGTTTCAGGTATTCTTCTTAAAATACGTCCAATAAATTGTGAATATGGAGCTAAACTTCTATAAGGCCGGAATATAGCTGCGATTGATAAATAGGGATGATCATACCCTTCGCCTAACATCGCAACGTGAATAACAACGTCTGTTTGATGGCTTTCGATCATACGTAGTGCAGTTTCTTTGTTTTGCTTTTTTAAATCACTATGCACAATCACTGATCTAAGACCAGTTTTTTCATATAAAGCTTTTACTCTTTGAGCATGTTCTATGCTACAACAAACAGCAATGATTTTATGAGGAACATCACTTTCGGATTTCTTTTGTTTTAAATGTTCAATACTGGATTCTATAATATGTTGGTTACAAACGTCTGATAATGCTACACTACGAGTTATATAATCGGATTCTTTAATTCCTTCTTCACGTAATTGATCTAATGTATAAGTTTGTGAGGGATCATCATCTATAGTAAGCATGATTTTTTCAGGTTGTAATACAAAGTTCTTTAAACTTTTTACAATTCCATCATGCATAGCTTGTCCTAAACGATAATTCACAATCATTTTACCATGTATTTCTTTTCTATCAGCTCTAAATGGAGTGCCTGTAACTTTTAGTACTTTTGCTTCATTAAAATAATCTAATGCCTGTTGCCACGTTTTTGCTGGAGAATGGTGTGCTTCATCCACAATAATCATATCGAAAAAGTTTTTATCCACTTTATTTAAGAGGGACTTTTTGTATTGTGGTGATAATTTATGAATGTTTAAGATAACAATATTACTATTTTCTAATTCTTCGTCATGTGTATCTTTGTCATATTCCACGACTTTTGGTAGATGTTCGAACTTATCGAAAATCTTATGTTTTAACCAAAAGTTATTAATTTCTGATGGATCTAGTGAATCAACAACGTGATCTTTAATTACTAATTGAGGTGTAATTATTAAAACGCGCCCCTTCGATAAGCCGAAAGGCGAGATTGCCATGACACCAGTTTTTCCAGCACCTGTAGGTAAGACGACTACTGCATGCTCTTTAGATTTTTCTAGTAAGAAGTGTTTGGAAATTTCAACATATGCATTAACTTGGGCATTTCTTAAACACTCGTTTTCAAGAATATTCGGTTGAGCTACTGGTTTTACAAAGTAATTAATATTAAAATTCATAAAAGTATTCCTCCTAATTATTTTGGGTCAAATGCACTGTGTTTTTTATGTATTTTAAATATACATTTGAAGCGAAGTTACAGAAATAAAATTCTTCTTCAATTGATTTACCCTTCTCATATAAGATAGTTGTATTATCATTTAGGGTATGGCTATGTATTAGACTGAGCTTACTTAATGTGTCTTTGTCTAATATTTCAATGAGGTAGCTACTATTCATTTTGTTATTATAAAAGTTATGAATGTTAACAATCATCATACTTATTACGATTGGAAAACATATTATAAAATATATTAAATCTAAAGACTTATCTCCATATATGAAAGCATAGTACACAAATGGGTATAAAAACATACTACTTATAAGAGCTAAGCTTGAAAAAATTAAGTTTACCCTTCTCAATTTCATTTTGGTTTGAATAGAACATAAATTAACAATAATAGTGATTAAGATGAAAATTGAGAATAATATGAATATGCACATTAACAATAGTGCAGGCCAGCCATCAAATTTTGCAGCATCGTCTTTTGGATCATAGCTATGATAACTTACCGCTAGTATTGTAGAAGGGGATAAGTAGAAAATAAAGATATAAAGTAAACAACGAAAAACGGAATGCATAAAATTGATTTTATGTACATCTTCTTTGTTAATAAAAATTTTGTCGAAATCTGTAATGTTTTTTACTTTGAAATACATGTTATAACATAGTGCTATTAAAGGGATAATTATTGTAATGATAGGGCCAGCTACTTTTAAAGGTTCAACAATATCCAAAAGTATTATCCTCCTAGGTCTCTTTTAATGGATAGCGATTATTGTATTTTAAATTCATATTAATAACTTTTTAAACGAGCAAAACTTTCTGGAATTCCATAGATTTCAGCTATTTCTTGAATTGATAGATTTGTATCTTGATATTCTGAAATCATTTCATCAGGTAATAAGAGTTCGACTGCAAATGTATTTGCTTCGATCTCTAATCGATCTACAGAAAAAAAGGTTTTATTTCGTAAAAATGGAGTATTAGCTTTTGGGTGCAATAGAGCATGTCCTAGTTCGTGAGCACAGACAAAGCGTTGTGTGGTTTCGTCAATCCTATTATTAATATGAATGAATTTAAAACGTTTATAAGTGTTGTAAAAACCAAGAGTATTCTCAAGGTCTTCGAACAACACTATAATACTTTTTCGTTTAGCAATTTCAAAGGGGTTTGTTGTGTCGTGTTTTTTTACGATTTTGAGTACGTATTCTTTAATTTCCATTTCTCGCTCCATTTAATCTTTTTTATACTTGTTTGGAGTGAATTTTTGCTTGGCAAGTTGTTTAGCCATGCGCATAGAATTTTCCAGAGAGATACGAATCATTTCCTTTGTATGTTCATCGATAGGTTCACCGTCAAACATGAGGGCATCCTCACTATTCTCTAAATCGGCTAAAGTTTTCTCTAAGTCTTTGGCGATATCACGTTCTTCTTTAACAGATAAACTAGTTAATTCATTAGATAGCATTTCTTTTTTCTCCGTCCTATCCAATAAATAATCTGTTGAGACTTCAAAAAAATCTGCAATTTTTTTTAATGTGTCATAATCTGGTTCGCGTTGACCTTGTTCATAATTAGCTAATTTCCCTCTTGAAAAACCTAAGCGATCAGCAAGTTCATATTGACTTAATTTTTGCTTTTTCCTAAGTTCCGAAATCTTTTTTCCAAGCATAAATTCTTCCTCCTTTCTTTACTGAATAAGAATAGGTGCTTTTTTCTTAATTATAGAAACGTTTAGTTTCTAAATCCACAAAGGAAACAAAAAGTTTCTAATAAATATTGACAGAAACGATTTGTTTCTTTATATTTGGAGTATAAGGAAACAAATTGTTTCTTTAGGGGGTGGAATAGTGGATAAAAAAAGAAATAAAATGATTGAGTTTAGAAGTGGTCAATCAAGGTTAATCGTGGCAAGGAAGCTAGAAATCACGCCTCAAATGCTAGGAGCAATCGAGCGTGGTGATAGGACACCTTCATTAGAATTAGCCAAAAGAATAGCTGATTTTTATAAAACCACAATTGATTATCTTTTTTTTAATTAAAATGGAAACGAAACGTTTCCTTAAGAGGTGAGAAAATGCCATCAACTAACATGGCAGTACCAACAGAACCGTCGCATAAACATATAAAAAGCACTTCAAGAGGTGACACCATGAGCCAACAAGAAGAATATGCGGCGACTTATGAATTTGGAAAAACGAAAGTCCATGTTGTGGCTCCTGAGCCAAAATCACAAAAGGATATCGATAAAATCCGTCAAGCATATTACAAGGCTGGTTGGGCCATCATCAAAGAGATACAAGTAAAAGAAAACGTTGAGGAATAGTTCCTCTCTTTTTATACGAAAAGTAGACAAGTTACATATGTACTAAGTTCATTGTAACCATTTGAAAACTAAATATGGAGGCGAACAGATATGGGAACAAGCATATACTGCAATTCAGCAATAGGAGAATTATTACAGAATGCTAGAGAATGTTGTGACAATGTTCAGCTGAAAACAAAGAAAGGGTTATCTAAGTACCTTGGTATTACACATGAACGATTAACCCGTATTGAATCTGGACTTTCTAAACCAGAATTTGAACTTGCGATGGATTGGTGCCATGCAACAGGAGCAAAATTAAATCAACAAGCTATTAAACATATTTATGGTGTTGGGTTACCGCCTACAGATCCACGTTTAACTCAAGATGTAAATCTACAATTGATGAACTACATTAAGCAAGCTGAAGAGGGAATTGCGGCAGCTAAAGAAATTATGAATCTACAAGTTACAACAAGGTCATGGAAGCATGATGAAAAGAAGAAACATGAATATGCAGTTCATGCAAAAGAAATCTTCGATACAATCCAAGCTACTCAATGTGTAGTACAAGCCCTTGAACAAGTTCATTTTGGCATTATGGAACAAATACAAAGAAGTTGGTTACAAAAGGCTATGGCGGAGAACGTTATTATTCAATCGGTAGATAGCTTAATGAATTTAACAAAGGTGCTGTAAAGGGGGAAGGAAAATGACAGTAGATTATAAGAAACCTAGTTTAAAAGAATATAAGGAATTAATTCGATATGACGCAAAACTAACTGGTGAAATAAAAATAGCAGAATTACTTAATGAGGATGTAAAAATAGTTGAATTAAAGCAAGAGAAGAAATTGTTGGGGATTCGAATCAAAATTATAGAAGCATCATTTATTTTGAAACATAAATGGGTAAATAAAAAAGCTACCGCCTAGACAACAGTAGCTCTGAAAAATATCGTAAAGCAATTATAACATTATATAAATCATTTGGACAAGCCACTGTGCTTGTCGTTATGACCAGAAAGGGATGTTTCCTCCCATACCTCTACAATGTTCCTTTCTGGTTGTAACGATGCGTACAGCATCAATTTAATTAGAAAGGAGATGTAATCCATGAACGATAAAAACAATCATCTTCATGATCTAGTTCTTCCTGGAGATTTTTCATTTGCGAATAAGCTTCGTAACTGTATGAGTGAATGTATTTATAACATGTTTAATGCAGAATCAATCGAAGAATCAAATCACTGGGAAGAAGAGTTGAAGCGATGTATAAGGGAATTTAAAATGCTTCGTGATATAAAAGAGGAACATGAGGCATCGATGAGTTACCGTGTAGTAATTAAAGATTTAAGAGCAAGAGGAGTTAACGCTTCGTTAGTAACACGAAGAAAATAAAAAGATCTATCACTTGGCAGAGTGATAGACAAACGGTCTTGCAAAAGATCTTGGGATTAATTATATCAAATTAGCATTCGTATAACAACGGAGTGTGCTACATGCTTTTAGACAAATCGTTACATAGAGTGTTGCTGAACCCTAAAGTGTTTCAACAAGCAACATCAGAACAACACCTAATTTACTTAGTAAAACAATATCTCAAAATAGGATACAAGAATTATCGCTTATTACGTGTAGAGGGCGGATTCGCGATATGTAAACGGGAGGATGAATAATATGGCAGTTTATAGACCAGTACACGTTTCATTTTGGCAGGATTCATTTGTTTTAGACCTTACACCGGAGGAGAAGTATTTCTACTTATATTTGATGACAAACAGCAAGACGTCTCAATCAGGAATCTATGAGCTTCCACTTCGTATCATTGA
Source organism: Bacillus cereus group sp. BfR-BA-01355 (assembly GCF_022663675.1). NCBI lineage: Bacteria > Bacillati > Bacillota > Bacilli > Caryophanales > Bacillaceae > Bacillus > Bacillus cereus group sp. BfR-BA-01355. The sequence continues at coordinate 356 of NZ_JAKUFY010000019.1, read as the reverse complement.
AACTGATACAGGATATAATCGTGAAACTGTTATGAAGCTATTAGAACGTTTTGCTGAGTACGGAAAAATTAATTACAACCAAAAAACAAAAGAGTTGTTCTTAATTAACTGGTTAAAATTCAATCCAATTAAAAATGTAAACATTGAAAAGTGTGTTTTAAAAGAGATTCAATCTGTGAAGGACCAGGATTTTTTAGTTGATTTCTATGAAACTTGTTTGCAATTAGAAAAAGAGCAAGATTTTAAAATCCCTCGTATTAAGGAGTATTTATCAGTCCGTTTGGAGGGGCTTATAAGGGGCTTCCAAGACCCTAGCAAGGAAGAAGAAAAAGAAAAAGAAAAAGAAAAAGAACAAC
>NZ_JAKUFY010000018.1:0-73750 GCF_022663675.1 Bacillus cereus group sp. BfR-BA-01355 | reverse complement strand
TTTATCAAGTACTCGTACTTATTTTCGTCGCTCTGCCTACACTTTCTTTATACATATCCTCAGAGGTTGATGAATTTATGAAACAAGATTACATCTTAAGTTCACAATTACTGGGGGCTAGTCGTTTTCATATTATTAAAAAACACTTACGAGTCTTATTACTTGACCGCTTATTTGTATTATTTATGGAACATATCGTCCAAACACTCATACTCGTTATCCATTTAGCGTTGCTTAACATTGTAATTGGCGGCATACAAATGCGTGAACTCTATGACGGAGTGCTCAAACCTGTTTCTCTATCTAATGATTGGGCAGGCCTTATTGGATTAAATCGTAATGAAATGAATCTTTCATGGTGGATTATTTTTTATACTCTCGCTTCATTCTTTATTACGATTCTATTTATTAAGCTTATGACCATCGGGATTCAAGATGCACTGAAAGCAAGAGATTCGCAAATTGTAGCAATTCAAAACGTTCCAGATCATAAAAAATTTGTTAAACATAAAGATTCTTTTTCGTTTGCAAATAAAGTAAACCTTTAATCATTTCTCATTAATCAAGTATTAATTGGCATCGATATTAGTAGAAAATAAAGAAGATGATCCCTATTAAATACAGGGATCATCTTTTTATGCCGTCTAACTTTTTTTACATGTCCTTTGCTAGACTCACAATTTTTATATTTAAAGTGAATTATTTGCAATCACAATTATGTTTTTTAAAATCAATTACCATACGCCCTTGAATTCTACCTTGTTCCATTTCTTCGAATACATTTTGTACTTTATCTAGCGAACAAGTTTGAACAACCGGCACTACTTTTCCTTCTGCCCCAAACATAAACGCCTCTTCCAAATCTTTACGAGTACCAACTAGAGAACCAACTACTTCAATTCCATCCAGTACAAGTCGCGGGATGTTTAAGTCCATTGTTTCTACTGGTAGCCCTACTGCAACTACTTTACCGCAAGCACGTACTGCATCAACTGCTGAGTTAAAGGCTACTTTAGAGACTGCTGTTACTACCGCAGCATAAGCGCCACCAAGCTCCTCTTGAACAATTTTATCAGCAGGACCTTGAGAAATTGGATTGATAGTCATATCAGCACCAACTTCTTTCGCTAAGGCTAATTTGTCGTCATTAATGTCTACTGCGATTACCTTTGCACCAAATACATTTTTAGCATATTGGATAGCTAAGTTACCTAATCCACCGCAGCCATAGATTACAATAGGTTGACCAGGTTTAATATCTGATACTTTAATAGCTTTATATGTAGTTACACCAGCACATGTAATTGATGATGCTTGAGCAGGATCTAATCCTTCTGGTACTTTTACCGCATAATCAGCTGTAACGATACATTGTTCAGCCATACCACCATCTACTGAATAACCTGCGTTTTTAACTTCACGGCAAAATGTTTCTCTACCAGTTACGCAATATTCACAACGTCCACAAGATTGGAACATCCATGCAATACTTACACGGTCACCTATCTTTAGCGAATTAACATCATCAGCTATTTTCGTAACAATACCTACACCCTCATGACCAAGAATACGGCCATCAGTGTTACCAAAATCATGATTCGCAACGTGTAAATCAGTGTGGCAAACTCCACAATACTCTACATCTACTAACGCTTCACCTGAGCGTAACGGACGTAATTCTTTTTCAACCACTTCGATGTTTGCTTTGCTGTTTTTATTAACCACTACTGCTTTCATATGTGATCTCCCCTTTAGTGTTTTAGCGTTTTAATGAGTTTATCTCACAACTACTCTCCTCACTACTTTGGCTAGTTATTGTACCAAATTTAAGTGTTCAATCATCATTACATCTTCATCATAACATGACACTTCATAAACAATTTGTGAAATTATGAACAATGTTTGAATTATTACACAAATCGTTCTTTATTTTAAATTTTTAAAAATGAGAGTTTATCACTGACTATATGTAAGTCATACATTTCTAAAAGAAAATAAATCAACAAACTTCTCAACGATAAAAAAAGCTCTTTACTCAATATTTTCTACATTTAAAAACTTAGTTTCACAGTAATAGCCTTTGCCACCAACATAAACTTTTTCTATTTTATTTTTGCTATTGGTTGCTAATTTAACTAATATTTCAGAAGGCGAGTGTAAAGAATAACCTTGTTCAAATACATAAACTTCTTTTTGCAAGTAGTGCTGTTCATAAAGGTAGCAAGCTAATGCACCGTTTGAAGTTCCAGTCGCTGCTTCTTCATTGATATCGTATAGTGGAGCAAAATTTCTGCATATAATTCGATTGTCATTAAAAGTGTATAGATGCATCCCGACAACATTATAATACTTGCTGATTTCTTTAATTTTTTCAAAGTTAGGTTGCAGTGTATGTAATTGTGTTTCGCTTTTTATAGAAATTAAAATATCTTTTAAGCCCGTGGAGACAATTTGAATTGGGTAATTATTGTCTATATCTTTAATGTCAAAACAGTCGATGAACTCGTTTGGAGATACAACATCATAGAATATCGGTTTGTTTTGTTCCATGAATATAATGTCATCTTTTATGGTAATAGCAAGAACACCGCTGTTCGTTTCAATCGTATAGCGATTCTTGAAAATTTTATTTAAATGCATCAGTATCTTGAAAGAGCCGATTGTGGCATGACCACATAAATCAACTTCTTCTTTTGGTGTAAAATACTCAAATTTATAATCAGCAATTTCAGATTCTGATATAAATGCGGTTTCCGCATAGCCCAGTCGTTTGGATATTTCCATTTTTTGAGTAGTAGTCAATGTATTCTCTATAAATACCACTCCTGCTTTATTTCCGCCTTTATTATCCTTGCTAAATGCACTTGCAACATAAACGGATATTTTCATAAGACACCTTCCTCCCTTATAGTAAATTGTAATATAGAAAGCACTACGTATAAATGTCATTGGATAAATTATCAATAAAACAAGAGACAAACTATTTTTTTAGCATCTGAACTCTCCAAAAATAGTTTGTCTACAGTCTGAAAGCTCTTCATTTGAAGAGCTTTTTTATATTCGCTTCATCGAAATCGTTTCACGTATACTTTGTAAATTTTTAAGCGTTTCCTCTTGTCGCTGCAACGACAACCCTACATACAAAGTATCTAATAAGCTTAACTGTGCTAATCGTGATGAACTTGCTTCTGTGCGGAACTCAGTCTCACGTGTTGATGTATATAACGTTATATCAGCAAGTTGACTTAATGCTGATTTCTTATAGCTCGTAATCGCAATAATTTTGGCCCCTCTTGCTTTCGCTACTTCTAATGCTTCAAGTAATCCTTTATTGCTACCAGAGTGAGAAATGCCAATAACAACTGAATTTTTCGAGAGTAAACCTGCTCCCATAATTTGAAAATGCGAATCAGTATGAGCGATACAAGAAATACCCGTTCTCATAAACTTATGATACGCATCCATCGCAATAATACCAGAGCCACCATTTCCATAAAACTCAATTCGACTTGCTTCTTGCAAGGCTCGTACAGCCTGCTCAAGTGCTGTTTCATTTAGCAAATGTAAAGTATCTTGCAGTCCTGTAATATGCGAATGAAAAACTTTTTTAGCAACAGTTACCATACTATCTTCTGCTGATACCTCTTCATGAATATTTTGCATTGGTGTATGTACAATTTCACGGGCTAATGTAATCTTTAAATCTTGAAAACCTTGCAAACCAAGGTGTTTACATAAGCGGAATATCGTAGCTTCGGAACTATTCGTAACTTCAGCTAATTCTGTAATAGATTTATGTACAACATCTTGTGGATGTTTCAAAATATGTTCGGCAATACTTCGCAATTTCGGTGATAAACCATTTAACGAAGCCTGAATCTTTCCAATCCCACTTCTTGTACCAGGCATAGCATATCTTCCCCTTCCATCGTAGCTTTATCCTGTAAAAATCGATTAGTTTAACTAATCATCAGTGGGGATGGTCCCCCCTGATTAGAGTTTCACTTTATTGTACCTAATTATTAAAAGAAGAAAAACCTATATTAGGGATTACTATAAATTTTAATTGCTCCTATGTATTCTGTCATACGATATAACAGAATTATTCATACTTATGAATAATTCTCCCCATGTTTCACTGCGTATAATGCGGCTTGCGTACGATCATCCACTTCCAATTTAGCTAAAACGTTTGAAACGTGTGTTTTCACAGTTTGTTCTGTAATATGAAGTTCTGCTGCAATCTCCTTGTTGCTTCTTCCTTTCGCAATTTCACGAAGTACCTCTTGCTCTCTTTTCGTTAACATTGAAAAAGGATTTTCTATTTCCTTCTTTACTGCGGAACGCCCCATTAATGCAGGTGTTACTTTCGGGTGAAAATTCGCATTTCCTTGATGTACTGCAATAATAGAAGCGACAAGTTGCTCAGGTTGTACTTCTTTTAATTGATAACCATCTGCTCCAGCTTCAAGTGCTGGTATAACATAATCTTGCTCTGAAAAACTACTTAATATAAGTACCTTTATCGTCTCATCGTATTGCTTTAGACGTTTTGTCGCCTCAATTCCATCCATTTTCGGCATTGATACATCCATTAGTACGACATCTGGTTTTTCTTTTTGCACGAAATGTAATGCCTCTTCGCCATTTTCCGCTTCCCCAATAATTTCAAATTCTCCTCTCGTTTTCAAAAAGAATACAAGTCCTCTTCGAACGATATGATGATCCTCAACTAATAGCAATTTAATCTTCAATCTTATTCTCCCCTTCAAATCGGCAATTGAATTTCTATTTTTGTACCCTTTCTCAGCTCTGTTATAATTTGAAACGATCCCTTCATTAATTGAATACGTTCCTTCATACTTTTCAGGCCAAGTGCTGACTCCCTTACTTGATCTTGTATAAATCCTATTCCATTATCTTCTATGTAAAAAAATAACTGGTTATTTTCTATTTTTAAAAGAACATGTACCTTTTCACACGAAGCATGCTTTTTACAATTATGTAGCGCCTCTTGGCTAATACGCCATAAAACTTCTTCTATTTCATCCCCAATTGAAACCATCCCATCAATTCGAACTTCCACTTGAACTCCTAACAACTTCCCGTAATTTTGAATTGCTTCTGCTAATCCTTTCTCTAATCCTTCAGGTCTTAATTGCCAAATTAATAACGTCATCTCTTGTAATGCTTCTTGTGATAATTCTCCAATATAACTTAACATCTCTTGCAATTCTCTATCTTGCGTCATATTCAAAGTACCTTTTGCTGTTAGCATAATAGAAAATAACAATTGTTTTACTGAATCATGTAAATCACGTGCAAGTCGATTTCTTTCCGCTACCACTACATATTTACGTTCTTTCTCAACTAATTGAATACGTTGTATTGTCGTTCCAATTTGAAATGCAATTGATTCTAATAACGCTAACTCTTCCTCAGAAAAATGTGTCTTATGAGGCGCGGCTACATTTAATAGGCCAAATTTCTCTGATCCAGACCTAAGCGGAATTGTCGCATGATGTGTAACATCTTCTGTCTCTCCCCAATTACATTCAATTGCATCTTCTATTCGCTTACATTCAATAATATTAGTCGCTTTTTCTAATCTCCCATTCACAAAACGTTCTACACACCAACAGTTTCCTTCACACATCGGCTTCTTCTCTTGCCACGTAAGAGCCTCTGGTAAATTTTCGTCTACAAGCATGCTATGCTTTCCACTTTCATCAATAAAGAATATCCACCCTGTTTGTAAATTCATTACTTGTAACAATGTATGCAACACTTTTTCTAACATATCCTGTAAGTTTGTTGCTTCATTTAATAATTCAGCAATTTCTTTTAATGCTTCTAAACGATGCATCTCTTTTTCTTCAAAGTTCATTCTCATCACCAACTACAATTATAACATTAAGAAATTTCTAAATTCTATAAATAAAAAAAGAACCGAATTCCTTCAGCCCTTTCTTTATATCAATCATTTTATTATTGTTATTCTATCCAATGTTGGAATCAGAATTTTTGTTAACAAGCGATTCTACTTTAGCTGTCCGATAAAGATTGTCCACCATGAATATGCTGTAAACTTTCAGTAGTAACAACCATATTCGCTGCCGGCATTTGCACTTGATTCTTATGGAATATAGACATTAATTCAAATCTTACTTGTCTAGAAGTTTCAAAATAATCTTCTGGCTTTATTAAACCTGTAATACAAAATTCATAGCCAACATATTTCAGGTTAGGATTTAAGTCTGTAACACCGACGTATTTAAATGGTTCAACAGCCTCATCCTCTACTCTATAAAGAGTTTGATCCAATTTTTCATTGCATATAACACATACTTCTTCTAACAATTCCTTCACTCTTGTTGGATCTTCCTGATAACTTACCGTGATGCGTTCAATTACACGCATCCATCCTTTATTAAAATTTTGTATCGTTCTAATCTCTCCGTGTGGGATGGTAAGTAATTTTCCTGACCATTCACGTATTTGCATAAAACGAATACTAATCTCTTCAATAGTTCCTGAATTTGTTCCGTTAAAAGTTACAAAATCACCAACTCGAAACTCTTTGTCCGCTAATCTTGCAAAGCCTAATATAACATCTTTTAGCATCTGTTGTGCAGCAAAACCGATGACAACTCCAGCTATCCCTGCACCTGCAATAATACTTTTTATATCTACAAATTGGCTAATTAAATATATGATAAGACTGATGATAATGATATATCTAAAAATAGATCGAATTACACTTTGAATCGTCTGCTCTACCTCTTCATCAAAAAAGCTTGATTTCCTAAAAAACCAATCAATAATACGGTTTATTACAAACGAAATAATGATTAAAACTAAAGCAAATAGCAAAAATCTTAAAAGTAAAAACTCCCTTACATAATTAAAAAATTCTTCAGTATACGTTAATAAACTCATCCATCCACTTCCTTAACTAATAAAAATTCTATACAAAGCCGCTATATTTTTTAAATTCATTAGACATTCTTCTATAAATATACCCTTTTTCATAACCTAAAGGGAGCTGGCAATTGAAATTTTTTATGACTTTACTTTAAAACTACACTACTCATCTCAACAAAAGGAAAACATTTACATTATATCGAATAGTTCATTTGAAAATATTATTACTCACGGAGGTTACAACCAATGGGATATATTGAAGAACTAAGAGAAGTTGTTGGATCAAGGCCACTCAATTTAGCAGGCGTTGCGGTAGCTGTTTTCAATGAACAAGGACAAATATTACTACAACAAAGGCGAAATGGCATGTGGGGTGTCCCAGGAGGTTTTGTGGAACTTGGTGAATCTACAGAAGAAGCTGGAAGACGAGAAGTACTTGAAGAAACAGGAATTGAAATTGGTACACTTCAGCTAGTAAGTGTATTTTCAGGTAAAGAATTTTTTGTGAAATTACCGAACGGAGATGAATTTTACCCTATGACAATCGCTTACCTTTGCAAAGATATTACAGGTGGCTCGCTACAAGCTGATCGAGTCGAATCATTACATGTACAGTTTTTTAATTTAAATGAGCTACCACAAAATATTAGTCCATTCATAAAAAAATTAATTGAGCAAAATGTCGTCTCGGTTTAAACGCAAAAAAGAGACCTTTTTAAAGGCCTCTTTTTCATTTCACTTCTGCATGTAAACAAGATTTAAAATGTCCAAGTGCAAATTCATGCCCTTGCGCATTAAAAGATGCAACTGCCTTTTCATAAACAACAATTTTAAATCCTTTATTATACGCATCTACTGCTGTATGAAGAACGCAAATATCAGTACAAACACCTACAAGATGAACTTCTTCTATTCCTCTTTCTCTTAACTTCATCTCTAAATCTGTTCCAGCAAACGCACTGTATCGCGTTTTATCCATATAATATACATTCTCAGCATTTTTATATGTTTCGTATACTTCTTGTAACTCACCGAATAAGTCTCTACCATTTGTACCTGCTATATTATGAGGAGGGAATAATTTCGCTTCGGGATGATATTCATCATTTTCTTCATGTTTATCAATTGCAAACACTACGTAATCTCCATTTTCAATATATTGCTTCGTTATATGTACAATTTCCTGTTCGATTTCTTGACCTGGTTTTCCGCAAGTTAAAGCGCCTTTTTCCGCTACAAAATCATATGTATAATCAATATTAATAAGAGCTCGTTTCATAACTACTATCTCCCCTTCTCCTGTTTCACAGTAAACAATAGAAAATTTGTTATTACGACATCGTATGTACTATTCGACATTTCAAATGAAATACCTACATTTTTCTTGTAAAACTTATCTTAATCAAAGTTTATCATAAAACAGGCACACAATGACAAAACATATACTTCCCATTAACAAGTCATAAGTTTGATAATTAAACGTAAGTTGATTAACGTCTTGTATAGTAAACCAAATTACTGACATGATTATACTAATCAAGAAGATACGAACATATCGATTCATACCTTCAACCTTTTTCTCCATCATAGTAGTAACAAGTGATTCCTTACTGCTTAATCGTACTAGAAAACGAAATAAATTATTCCCTATTACACCATTCCATCCAAACAAAAAAGCACACTACTTTTTTGAGTAATGTACTTTTTATTCTGATTAAGACGCAGGCTTTGTCTCAAATGTTGCTTGATTAAAACTAATAACCTTTCCTTTCGGGTCATTGTTTTCATACTGAACTGCAGTAATTGTATGACTACCTGTTTCCAGCGTCTTTTCTTTTAATTGTACTGTTGTCTGTGTTGTACTAGTTACTTGATGTTTATCTGTATACATTTGATCTACAAATATGAATGTTTCTTTATCACTTTGAAAATTAGAAAGTTCTAATTCAACTTGCTGAATTAAAGTATCCTTTTTGATGAATACAGTCGGTATATTTCCATTTTCAGAAGTACCATCTGGAGTAATAACTTTTACTTTCCCTTCTCCAATTGACATTGCGCCTTCAGGAAATACAACCATATTCTCATCACTTGCGTTTACAACTTGTTCTTCCTGTTTTGATTGCGCGTCCTCTTTTTCCTGTGGAGCACCGCAACCTACTAATAACAATACAGACAATCCAGTGATTATGAATTTTTTCAAAATTCATCCCCCCTGTCATTTGATTATAATTTATTATACAAAAATAACTTTTAAAACTTTTATGAACATATAGAAGCTTGCTCACGATTAATGTATCATACTTTCCTTAATAGAACATTAATTTTTTTTATGAAATAAATAGTAATTCCTTCTTATTTATCATTTTAGCCCAACAAATCGATATAATACCCGCTCCAAAATAAAAAGACATTGATATGTCCAATGTCTTTTTATTTTGCACTTTAAAAAACAAATGTTGTGATTTCTTCTACTTCTTTTCTTGGAAGTTTTTTTGGCTTATCTTTCGGAAATCCGAGTGAAATAACCATATTTATTTGTTTTTCAGGCTCAATTTGTAAATATTGGCGCAGTTCATCTTGAGCTAGCAATACTGGCCCTGTCATTGGACAAGTACCAAGTCCCTTTGCATGTGCAGCTAACATTAAGTTTTGTGCCGCTAAACAGCTACTCTTAATCCCTTCTTCTTCCCAAACTGAATCTGGAACAAAAGCAATGGGATCAAATATCTTTTCACGAAACTTTGATTCATATGGTGTTGCCAAGCATACGATTAATACTGGTGCCTCAGAGAAAGCTGTCGCATATGGTCCGAAAGAACGCGTAAGTAATTTCCCTGCTTTCTCTTCTCCATTATCTGTTGCTTTTGCCGCAAGTTTATGTAAAGCATCCCATGTCATTTGTTCAATTTCTTTAATCTTCTCTCGGTTCATAATGACCAAGAATTCCCACGTTTGTGAGTTCGTATCGCTCGGTGCATAACGAGCACAATCAATTATTTCTTTTATATCATTAGTAGATACTTCTTGTTCTGTGAACTTTCTAACACTTCGTCTTCCGTGAATTACTTCTTTAAAACCTTCATAATTCATACATTAAATCCCCTTTTTACAGCGTTTTCAAATCTTGTCCTACGCTTGAATTATATCATGAAAAAAAGCTGGAGGAATATCAGCTTTTTTCTTCAATATTAGTTCATAACTTTAAACAATCTAATACTTTCTTCATATGCCACTTGGAGTTTCTTTGTAATTGGTCCTCTTTCGCCGTTTCCAAACTGTTCATCACCAATTTGAACGACTGGGAATATTTCAAGCGGCGTCGCTGTAAAGAAGCACTCATCAGCCTCATATACTTCTTGTAATGAAAACTCTCGTTCCTCTACTTCGATATGTAACTCTTTCGCTAATGTAATAACATAGTGCCGCGTAATGCCCTGTAGAATGAAATTGTCAGCCGGATGTGTAATCAATTTATTATTTTTCACCATAAAGAAATTCGAATGACACCCTTCAGTCACAATGCCATCTCGTACTAATATTGCTTCTTGATACCCTTGTTCATTTATTTTATTTTTAATCATGATATTTGGTAAAAGATTTAATGATTTTATATGGCAAAACTTCCACCTGATGTCCTCTTCTACCGTTACCTTAATCCCTGCCTTCATTGAAGCAACTGGTCTTGGGAACGAAACAAGATTTGCAAAATATGTCGGTTGTAAATCTGATTCATATACATGATTGCGTGGTTGTGCACCTCTTGATATTTGTAAATATACATTCCCATCTTCTTGAAATTGATTTTTTTCAATCATTTGATGTAACTCTTCCACTAATTCTTCCTTCGTAAATGGTGGAATTAGTTTTATTTCTGCCATAGAGTTAAAGAATCGTTCCAAATGTAAATCTAATAAATGAGGCTTGCCATCGTATAGTCTAAATACTTCATAAATACCATCACCAAATTGGAAGCCGCGCTCTTCTAATGCGACCATCGGCTGTTCTTCCTTCGTATTAATCATTCTCCCATTAAACAAGATCCACTCTTTATGAGTAGCTTTCATTCTTCCCCACTCCTTTATCACATGATTGATTTTATTGTACAACTTATGTCACCCTTAAAGAAGGAATTTTCTGTATTTTCACGAACAAAAAATACATCACTTCGTAAAAGTGATGTATTTTATCATTTATTTAAGGAAATATTTTTCAATATCATCTAACATAAGATTCGCAGCTTTAATACCGCCTGCTGTATTCCAGATTACTTCATCCACTTGGAATACTTTATTATTTTTAGAAACCTGTAGTTGCTTAAAGAGTGGATCTTCTGTCCATTCCTTTGCTAACGAATTTCCTTCATTATTCTTATCTGCATCTTTATCAGACGTGAAATAAAATAAGTAGTCCCCGTCCATATTTGGAATTTGCTCTTTTGTAATTCCTTTTATCGCAAAATCATCTTTATCTTGTAATGGTGGTCGTTTAAATCCAATATCATTTAAAACAACTCCCGAGAATGAGTTTTTTTGATAAATACGAACATCACCTGGCACGAAACGAATAATAGAAACTTTAGAATTCAATTTATCGCCTAACTTCTCTTTCATTCCTTCAATACGTTTTTTATAATCTTCAAGAGCTTTTTGCCCTTCTTTTTCTTTATTTACAGCTTTTGTATAAAGCGTAAAGTTTTCTTTCCAATCACCGCGTAATGTTTCTGCATAAACAGTTGGTGCGATTTCTTTTAGCTGATCATATATTTTTTCGTGACGCATTTTATTTCCGATAATTAAATCTGGCTTAAGCTTCATTACTGCTTCTAAATTAATATCACGTTCAGTTCCTACAACTTCCGTATTTTTTAATTCTGTCGCTACATGAGGGTACCATTCATCACCAGCACGTGGTTTCGTAGTCCCCACTGGCGTTACGCCCACAGCTAGGAGAGCCTCTGCACCTTCATTTGTTAAAACAACAACTTTTTTAGGTGTACCATTTACTGTCGTTTCGCCCATTGCATGCTTGACCGTATATGAATCTTTTGCTTTAGCTGATATATCATTTTCTTTTTTCTCTTCTTTACTACATCCTGCAATTACAACCATGAGTATCATAATGCAGAACATAATTAGTTTTTTAGTATGTATCATATGTCCTCCCTAGATGAAATCGATTATCATTAACAATTAAAGATTAATGTATACTACATACATTGTCAATGTATATCAGAAAACTTTTTTAATATATACCATTTCGATTCTATTGGCTTTTCTAATGTTTCTTTTTAACATATAGTGTATAAGTATGAAAATTTATGTTGTTATTACAATGCGTATCTGAGTTATACATAACAAAGATACGCATCCATATTGCATTATCATTTTAATTCCTAATATTGAGTATACTTAATATACGATGGATCATTATATACCCACTGATTTCCACCAAGGTTTAACCAGCCATTTTCATTTATATATACTAAATAAGATTCTGGAGGATTTAATTGACGGATAACTGCAGATGTAGTTGATGGACCACTTCTTAAATTTACATTCATCCCTTGTATATATGCAACCCCAATTGGACTTCCATCACTATTGCTTGTCTTTACAAAATTAATGTAAGAAGGATCATTATACATCCATTGTCCATTCCCCAAATCTAACCATCCGTTACTTTCCTGATATACAACGTAAGATTCTGGAGAATTTAATTGACGAATAACTGAGGAAGAAGTTGATGGACCATTTCTTAAATTTACATTTTTCCCAAGGATATAAGCGATTCCCTTCGTTTGAGGTGTCGGTTGTGGGTTTGGAGGTTGTGGATTTGGAGCTACTCCAAAAATAGCCGCTATTCCATTTGCATACGCTTGACTTAGATCTTCAATAAATTGTGGATTCTTTAATAAATTTGCATCAAACGTTGTATCAATAAAGGCAGTCTCAGTTAAAATTGCATCCATTGCGGTTTCTCTTAATACCGCATAATTTTCTTTTTTTGCTCCTCGATCACGAAGACCGTATTTTGTTAATACAGGATTTACTGCTGTATGCATCTTTTGTTGCTTTGCATATGCAGTGCTGCTGTTGGATAACGCATTATAAATATAGCTTTCAAAACCTGTACCCCCGCCGCTATTAATATGAAATGAAATAAAATAATCCGCACCAAAAGCATTAGCAATATTAGCACGTTCCGATAAGGAAATAAACACGTCACTATCACGTGTCATTTTAATTGTAATTGGGTAATTTACCGTTAAAATATCTCGAACGCGTCTAGCAATTTGAAGCGTTAAGTTTTTTTCTACTAAGCCATTACCAACAGCACCAGAATCATATCCACCGTGCCCTGCGTCTATAACAAATTTCATTTTACTACCCCGCCCCTTTCTTGTAATATGTTAGCATTGCTACTCGTCCTATTTTATGTGAAATGTACAAGTTCTGTTACAATCACAAATAAAAAAACCGCCTTATGTAAGGCGGTTTCTATCATCTTGCTTTAACCAATTTAAAATAAATATATACGATTGATAGTGAATATAACGTATGCAAAATAAAATAAATAAAAGTACTATTCCAACACCACTATAAAGTAAACCGAACTTTAAAAAAACATTCACAAGTGGTGGAAAGTTCATTATATTTTGTAATGTACTAAGCATACAAAATATAATGAAAAAGACAGGGACGTATTGTAATTCATACGGCTTTCTTTTCTTAATCATTCTTTTCCGAATGATTATATGACATAGTTCTGCTACTATAAAGCACCCTCCAATTAATACAAGACCAGAAGTCATTGTCATACATCCACCTGCCTTATATTTATTGTATCGCATAAATAATCATCGTTATATTTTCTTCACATACGCTCCATCTTCTGAAGTAAAGCCAAAACTCTCTATGAAAGAATGCGCTTTTTCTGTTAATTCCTCTTGTAGCACTTTTATTTCTTTCACATTTCTTTGTTTCATCATTTCTTCAAATGTAAAATACGTATTTGTACCATAACCATAACCTTGGTAATCAAAATGAATAATTAGCTGTGATAAAACAGCTCGTTCCTCTTGAACACTATAATCTATTACACCAATATATGTATCATCAACTTTCACACAATACTGTACCTTTTTCTCAACTAAACTATGCGATTTAAACATTTCTTTAACAACGCTTTCATTTTCTATAGTAACTTTCTCAAACGTAATCATATGTTGTCCATCCTTTTACTATTATTGTATCAATAATACTTCCTATTTATGAAAAAAACCTTAAGACCGTATGCGATCTTAAGGTTTTTCTAATTACACTAAGCTATACGCACGTTTTGTTTCTTCATGGAACTTGTTCGTATCGTATTTATGCTCAACATAAATTTGGTGCCATACCATAAACGCAAGTACAGTCCAAATTTTACGGCTATAATCGCCTTTATCTGCACAATGTGCTTCCAGTAAGTTTAATACATACTGTTTGTCGATTAAATGCTCTGTCTTACTTTCGTTTATAATATTTATAGCCCAATCATGCATTTCGTCTTTTAACCAGTGACGAATTGGTACTGGGAATCCAAGTTTTTTACGATCTAATACGTGATCTGGAACGATTCCGCGTGCTGCTTCACGTAAAATAGCTTTCGTAGTTCCGTTAGCAATCTTAAGTTCAGTTGGAATTTTAGATGCAACATCGAATACTTCTTTATCTAAGAACGGTACACGAAGTTCTAATGAGTTTGCCATTGTCATTTTATCAGCTTTTAATAAAATGTCACCGCGTAACCATGTGAACATGTCAATGTACTGCATTTTACTTACATCATCATAATCTTTAATCTCGTTATACAATGGTTTCGTAATATCCATATAGTTAACACTTTCATTGTAATACTTCATTAATTCAGCTTTTTCTTCTTCACGGAAGATTTTCGCATTTCCATAGTAACGCTCTTCAATTGGTGTACATCCACGCTCTAGGAAGCTCTTACCTTTAAATCCTTCTTTAAGAGCACCACTCAATGCTTTTAGAACACTCTTACCTGGGCTAGGAATGTAAGAGAACATTTTTAGTGAGTTTGGCTCACGGTAAATGTTATAACCACCAAATAGCTCGTCTGCGCCTTCACCTGAAAGAACAACTGTTACATGTTTACGTGCTTCTTTAGCAACGAAGTACAATGGTACAGCTGCTGGATCAGCTAAAGGATCATCCATATGCCAAATGATTTTTGGGAACTCATCCATAAATTCTTTCGCTGAAATGAATACGTTATGGTTTTTAACGCCTAATTTCTCAGCAGTTTCTTTTGCAACATCAACTTCACTGAAACCACGTTGCTCAAAACCAACAGAGAATGTTAAAAGATTTGGATTCATTTCTCTTGCGATAGAAGCGATGATAGATGAATCGATACCACCAGATAAGAATGAACCTACTGGTACATCACTACGCATATGCACTTTTACTGAATCATATAGTACATCACGAATTGCTTGGATATGCTCCTCTTTCGTTGCACTTGAAGCATTGAAATAAGGTTTCCAGTAGCGATGGATTTCCATCTCTTTACCGATTTCTTTTACGAAATAATGACCAGGCTCGATTTTATTAACATCAATTGTTAATGTTTCTGGCTCTGGGCCATATTGGTACGTAAAATAATGTTGTAGTGACGTTGGATTAACGCCTTTATCTTCCATCACATGCATAATACTTTTCTTCTCAGATGCGAAGAATGTAGTATCACCTTGCTGTGCGATGTATAGAGGTTTAATACCGAAGTGGTCACGTGCACCGAAAAGTTTCTTCTCTTCACGATCCCAAATCATAAATGCAAACATACCACGAAGGTAGTCTACACATTTTTCTTTCATATGTGCATACAATGCAATAATAACTTCTGTATCAGATTGCGTTGCAAACGTTGCACCTTTTTCAAGTAACATTTCACGTAATTCTACATAGTTGTAAATTTCACCATTAAAAATAATTACATATCGATCATTTTCATAAGTTAGCGGCTGATGTCCTGCCTCTAAGTCAATGATACTTAAACGGCGGAAGCCAAATTGTACATGTTCATCACGAAAATATCCTTCGTCATCTGGACCACGGTGGAAAATCATCGTGTTCATATTTTCAAATTGATGTTTTTCTGTTTCTGAAAACTCTCTAGGGTTTTCACATAAACATCCTACAAAACCACACATACTTCTTACCCTCTTTCGGTTTTCATTCTGTTTCTATACTACTATATCAACCCTATTTATACTAGCATAATCAACTGAATATGGCGACCAAAAACTATAAAAAAATCACTCCATTTCACATTTTTAACAATTTTTTATGAAAACATGAAAACTAGGCACTCACCTTTCTCCGCTTTTGTCATATGATATTGCAAATTGATTTCTAGGAGGGAATACCATGAGTGAAGAAAAAAAAGATTCTTCTCGCCCACCGGTTCGTAATTATTTAAAGCAAATTGATGATTTCTTCGAGCAAACACCTCTTCGCAATGTAATCGCTGATTTAAATCATTTTTTCCAAAAAGGAAACCGTTTATTAACATTCCCTGTAGATTTATATGAAGTTGGTGAAGAACTCGTTGTTACAGCTGAACTACCAGGTATACAAAAAGAGCAAATCCAAATTGAAATACAAAGTGAATACTTAAAAGTCTCTGTAAAAGAAGAGATACTCGAAGAGGAAGAAGAAACATCCCATAACTATTATCGCCGAGAACGTTCCATTTCAGAAGCATCAAGATTGATTAAGTTGCCGTATTCAATTAATAAAAAAGCAGCAAAAGCTTCTTATCAAAACGGCGTATTAGAAATTCGGGCGCCGAAACTTCCCCAACAACATGACATTTTATCCATAGACTAATGCAAAAAAAATAAGGGTGCTATGCACCCTTATTTTTAATCCACTAATCGCTTCATATCACGTATAATGTCTTCGTATGGCGTATTACTAATGCCACTATACTTTTTCATTACTTTTCCGTTTTGATCAATTAAATAAAATGATGTACCATGCATGACCTGACCGTTCTCCGGCTTATCTACAAGTGATTGGAAATTATCTTTTGAAAACTTTGTAATATCTTCTAACGAATATCCCGTTAATAAATTCCAGTTACTAGTATCCTCTGTAAACTTTTGAATAAATGCTTTCAGATTTTCTGGTTTATCAAGGTCTGGATCTACACTAAATGAAACAAACTGAACGTCTATCTTCTCTTCTTTTGCCATCTTTTGCAGCTTGGCCATATTTGCAGTCATTGGTGGACAAACTGTTTGACAATTTGTGAACATAAAATCTGCAACCCAAACTTTCCCTTTTAAATCTTTTGTACCAAATTGCTTTCCATCTTGATTTGTAAATTGGAAAGTTTCTAAATCCCAATTCAATGGTTTACGAAGCTTTGAACCTGATCCACTACATCCAGCAAGTACAAAGAGACAAAATACAACCATAAGACCAATTATTTTTTGATAACGCTTCATTTATAAACCTCTTTTCTCTATCCTAAATTTAAATAGGTTATGTTTATAATAACAAAAGTTAACACTACGAGAAAATTGTTTACTACATTTGTTCACGAAATCGTACGAATTTACGTATGTTACTTCTTTATTTCAAGCGAATTACTAGACAAAATATATTTTTTTACTATTATTTCTATAAATAGAAGTGATAAAACTAATTTTATTGTTACTTTTGTAAATACCTTTCCCTATTTTTTAACAATTCCTTAAACATTAATCCATGTTTTACACTGTATTCCTTAACAACATTTCGGTACAATACAAATACAACGATTTTAAATGAGGTGATGTTCATGGCAAAGCGCTATGAAAATATGGATAATGTTAGTACAAAAAAATCAATTCGCTCTTTTTTACGCTGGCGTAAAGAACGAAAGCAAAACAAAAAAGATTTTTCTTTCTTAGTAGAACAATCACCCGTTAAACAAAGTGCATTTTTGCAAAGTAATGTAAAAAAAACGACTGTCACATGGATTGGGCATTCTACTTTTCTTATCCAAACGAATGGACTTAATATATTAACAGATCCAGTATGGGCCAATAAATTAAAGCTAGTTCCAAGACTTACAGAACCTGGACTCTCTATAGAAGCACTACCTAAAATTGATATTGTCCTTATTTCACATGGTCATTATGATCATTTAGATTTTTCAACTCTTCGTCAGTTGAATGATGATGTTCTATACCTTGTACCTATCGGATTAAAAAAATTATTTACTCGTAAGAAATTTAAACATGTAGAAGAGTATAAATGGTGGGAAAGTACGATAATTAACGAAGTTTCTTTTCACTTCGTACCTGCTCAGCACTGGACGAGAAGATTCTTATTTGATATGAATACGTCTCACTGGGGGGGATGGATTATTGATAATGAAACGACTATGGAAACCATATATTTTTGTGGCGACAGTGGCTATTTCCAAGGTTTCAGAGAAATTGGTGAACGCTTTTTAATTGATATTGCTCTTATGCCCATTGGCGCTTATGAACCAGAATGGTTTATGAAAGTATCTCATGTTTCACCTGAAGAGGCTGTGCAAGCTTATTTAGATTTAAACGCTACTCATTTTATACCGATGCATTACGGAGCATTTGCACTCGCCGATGAAACACCTCGTGAAGCAATAACTAGACTTCGAAATAATTGGAATTTGCGCATGTTACCATGGGAACAACTGCATGTACTCTTTTTAGGCCAAACTTTTATTTATAGTAACGCAACAAATGATAAACAAATAAATGAAAAAATTGAAACTTTACATGTGTAACGTAGCGACTGATTTTCTACATCTAACATATAATATAGAAAATCCTATAGTGAAGGCTTTTACGGACAGCCCGTTACCTAACCTCTTTGCTCCAGCTAAATTTTGAGGTGGGAGTTTTACTGTCCGCAAATTGCGGGATAAAGGGTGTTTTCTATGAATAGATATTTACAGACTCGCTATATCATTAGCGGTAGTGCCTGTATAGCTCTTCTTATTTCTTACTTTCTATTTACATAAAAAAGCTACTTGAAATATATTTTCAAGTAGCTTTTTTATTACTCTGCTAAATACATAAATCCGATTGCACCCGGACCTGTATGAGTACTAATTATAGGCGTTGTATAGAAAATTTCTGATTGAGCAAACCCACTCACTTTTTCAACCGCCGCTTTCATACTTTCAGCTAAAGGAATTGCTTTCGCATGTGGAATTGCAACAGCCTTTACAACTTTTCCAGCTGTATCTTGCTCAAATAACTTAGCTAATGTTTTTACAATTTGGCCTTGGCTACGAACTTTCGTTACAGGATTATAAACACCGTCTTCAAGACTAGCAATTGGCTTTATATTAAGCAGCGAACCGATAAACGCTTTTCCTTTACCGATACGTCCACCCTTCACTAAGTTTTCTAATGTATCTACTACTACATATAAACGAGTATTCTTTCTTACTTCATCTACACGTTTTAAAATTTCTTCTAGTGAGCGCCCTTCATTTGCCATTTTTGCAGCTTCAATTACTTGATATGCTAAAGCATGTGTAATAAATTGAGAATCAACAACTGTTACTTTTGTATCGGTCATTGATGCAGCACTATTTGCAGTTGCTACAGTACCACTCATTCCACTTGTCATATGAATGGAAAGTACTTCACTTCCATCTTCACCTAACTTGTCATACATTTCTACAAATGTACCCATTGCTGGTTGCGATGTTTTTGGTAATTCCTCTGATTTAAGCATTTCTTCAATAAATTCATCTGGTTGTAGATCAACGCGATCTAAATATGTTTGTCCATTTACAGAGATTGATAATGGTAGAACATGAATGTCATACTTCTCGATTACTTCTTGTGATAAATCTGCCGTTGAATCTGTTACAATTTTAATTTTTTGCATATTATATTCTTCCCTTTCCAATACGCTCTCCTTGTTATTATACTAGTATTCCCATTGCTTTCAACAATTTGGAACGAAATTTCATCAAATTAATTATATTTTTATATCTAAAATGAAAAAGACAGAGCTCCTAACCCTGTCTCTACTCTATATCATGCATTTTTTTCAAGAGTATTTGTTTTATATACATTTAAATAATCATTCCACTTCAAACAATTTTGTAAATATTCACGGAAAGAATATGCAAATCTTGGATGTTTTTGTTTTTGAATTTTTGCAATAAATAATTGAAGACGAGACTGAATTAGAAACGATAATGGATGCTGCGCCTGTAGGACAGGGATTTCGAATATTTTAATACAATCCCCTGTTGAATGAGTGAAATAAAAACTTTTCGTAATCACAATATCAATCCTCTTTTTCATTGGATTTTTGAACTTCCTCTACTTTGCGTTGTAACACGTTGTTTAAAGTGGAGTAAAATCAGACTTATATGATTTCTGTAGTCCTTATGGCTAGAAGATTTATACTCTATTCATCTCCACCTAATCCATCTTCCCATCCTAAATATCTCCGAGACGGGAATCTCATTATCCATCAATTGTTTAATACATTTAGTATAAGCTTATAAAAGCGCAAAGTTTGTCTAAATTTTGGAGATTCTATAATTTTTTTCTTCTATATATTGTATACGTTTATAGCTATAGTATAACCAATAAATAAAAAAGTGCCTTTATAACGAGGCACTTTTCGACTGCATTTCTTCTCTTTTCTTTTTCCTCTTACTAACAACCTTTGATAAAGCAATACTTACTTCATAAATACAAATAAGCGGCACCGCAACTAAACTATGAGATAAAAAGTCAGGCGGTGATATACAAGATGCAATGATAATCAGTGCTACGTAAGCATATCTTCTTATTTTTATTAAAAATTCCGCCGTAAGTATTCCAATACTAGTTAAAAACATTACAACGACTGGTAATTCAAAAATCACAGCAAATGGGACTGTTAAATTAAGTACAAAATGAAAATACTTTTCTGTCGTAAACATCGTATTAAACATTTCATTACCTATCGTAGTTAAAAAGTGAAATAGAAATGGCATTACAATAAAGTATCCAAAACATAAACCTGCAATAAATAATATAGACAATACCGGTATATACATTATTGTCATCTTTTGTTCATTTGGATGTAAACCCGGTTTTACAAATAACCAAATTTGTATAGCAGCAAAAGGAATTGTACAAACGATAGCAAATACTGTAGCAATCGAGAAAAAAATCCACAATACATCACTTGGACCGAGAACAGTTAATTTCATTGGTAAATCTTTTACAAGCCAAAAATAAATATCCTTTGTAAAAGTAAATCCGATAATTAAAAATAGTACAAAGGATAACACCGTATATATTACTCTTTTTCGAAGCTCAACAATATGTTCTACTACGCTCATTTCCCGATCTTCCAACTCGTTCACCACACTTTATTTATCCATTACAAGGAAAATACATTACATTTTTTCTTTCTTTTCCTTTTCTTGAAATGCGTCATCTGTCAATTCTTTCGTTGATTTTTTAAACTCTTTTAACGTTTCCCCTAAAGCCTTCCCGATTTCCGGCAATTTTTTAGGCCCAAATAAAATGAGTACTGCTACTAAAATTAAAATTAACCCTGGAAAGCCAATATTTGAAAACATTTCCCCATCCCCTTTATTAGTAGTTTCCTTGTCCTACTATTACATAATTTTATTTTGTCAAAAAAGTTTGAAAACGTCAACAAATCCATTGCCTTTTGTCAAAAAAATTCAAAAATATAATCAATTATACAAATTTCATTTTCTATTGCCCTTGTGTATGATATGGTAAGGGAAATGACATATTATTTCATGATAGTAGAAAGGATTTGCATTATGACTGAAAAAATGACACGAATGACCCAATTTGTAAAAGAAGAAATTGCAAATGCAATTACACATGGTATCGGTGCCATTTTAAGCATCCCTGCCTTAATCATATTGATTATTCATGCTTCTAAGCACGGTACCGCATCAGCTGTAGTTGCATTTACTGTTTATGGTGTAAGCATGTTCTTACTGTACTTGTTTTCAACATTGCTACACAGCATCCATCATCCTAAAGTTGAAAAAATATTTACTATTTTAGATCATTCAGCCATTTACTTATTGATTGCTGGCACGTATACTCCTTTTCTACTTATTACACTTCGTGGCCCATTAGGATGGACGTTACTTGCTATTATATGGACACTTGCAATCGGAGGTATCGTCTTCAAAATTTTCTTTGTACGTCGCTTTATAAAGGCATCAACTTTATGTTACATCATTATGGGCTGGCTCATAATCGTTGCCATTAAACCACTTTATGAAAATCTAACTGGACATGGTTTTTCACTACTTTTAGCAGGTGGAATTTTATATTCTGTCGGAGCTATATTCTTCCTTTGGGAAAAGCTACCTTTCAACCATGCCATATGGCACCTGTTCGTTTTAGGTGGTAGTGCGATGATGTTCTTTTGTGTACTCTTTTATGTCTTACCTACAGCATAATAAAAAAGGTTTCAGCTTACTATAAGCTGAAACCTTTTTTACTACTTATGTAATTGTGATGCGATAACTTCCTGTGTATGCTTCGTTAATTCTTTAATATCCATATTCGCATAATCTTCAGGTGTAATCGGCTTAGAAATTGTTACTGTTGCATGAGCTGGCTTCATACGATTTCCATTCGCTTCAAACATCTTATATGTACCATCTAACGTTACAGGTAAAATTGCTACACCTGACTTTACTGCAAGATGAAAACTACCAGCCTTAAACTCTCCAACTTCGCCACCCTTACTTCTTGTCCCTTCTGGGAAAATCACGATAGAATGTCCATTCTTTAATAGCTCGATTCCATCTTTAATTGCTTTAAGAGATTGACGACGATCGCTACGATCCATAAATACACAATTCATAAGTTCCATCCAAGTTGGCACAACTGGGAACTTTTTAATTTCTGCTTTTGACACGAATCCAATTGGTTTATTTAAGTAACCTAGTAAAACAGGGATATCCATATTACTTTGGTGATTACTTACAACTAGTACCGGCTTGTCTTTCGGAACATTTTCAAGCCCTTTCACTTCTACTGTCCCTCCAGCTACACGTACCATTTTCTTACCAAACCAATTTGTCGTTTTGTACACAGCATTATCTTTTTCTTTTGGCGCCATCGTATTTACTTGTCTTTTAAGACGCCACATTCTCGGTGTAATCGCAATTACGATTAAAATTAAATAAAAGATTTTAAAAAACGTTTGAATCATACAGAACCCCCACCTATTATCATTCCGACCTTCATTATACTAGACAAACGAAGGAAAAAGAAGAAAAAAAGTCCAAACATCAAGTGTTTGGACTTTTTAAGGCATTCTATATTAGAAACGTTTTGCTAATTCACGAGCATTAGCAATTGCCGCTTCTTTAATTTCTTGTGCTTTTTCAGGGTTTGCATTCATACCCTCAACTGCAATATAATCAGTATCATTTACACCGACAAATCCTAATACAGTTTTTAAATGATTGCGTCCGAAGTCTACAGCTGCGTATGCTCCTTCAGAATATACGCCACCTGTTGCTTGAATGTGAAGTGCTTTTTTACCTTCTAATAAGCCGACTGGACCATTTTCAGTATATTTGAATGTTTTACCTGCGATTGCTACGTTATCTAAGTATGCTTTTACTACTGGTGGATAGCTAAAGTTCCACATTGGAGTTACGAATACATAACGATCTGCATGCATAAATGTTTCTAAGTTTGTGTTCATTGCTGCTACTTTTTGTTGTTGAGCTTCCGTTAAAGTTTCAAAGCCTTCACCTGCTGCAAATTTACCCCAAGCAGCAAATACATCTGCATCGATTGCTGGTACAGTAGTATTGAATAGATCAATTGTTACAACTTCGTCTTGTGGATGCTCGTTTTTATAAGCCTCGATGAAAGCTTCCCCTACTGCCATTCCGAAAGAACCTTCTGCTGAATTTGGATTTGCTGTGATAAATAGTACTTTTGTCATTGTATTCTCTCCCTTTTTTCTCTTTATCTTCAATTCAAGATTTGTTTTTTAAAAGTTAATAACTTACCTTATGTAAGTATAATACAAAAAGTTTTATTTAATGTCAATAAAAAATAGCTACTTTTTTTTCGTAAGTTAATGATTTATTTTGTTTCTCTAAAATTTAGTATACAGATATTAAGACTTCTCATACAAAAAGGCTACCTCTATAAATTATAGAGATAGCCTTTTATTACATATTATTTTTGAAAAACATGTTTTACTTTTTCAGCTGGAATGTTACTTCCACCTCTACCTTTTACATCTTCAATCATCATTGTAATGACCATATCTGGCGAATTCAAATCAAATGCAGCGAACCAGCCTAGTTCTTTTCCTTCGGCTTCTTTAGATACTTTTAATTCCGCTGTACCTGTTTTTCCAGCAAGAGTCATTCCATCAATCTTAGCAATTTTCCCTGTACCATCCGGATCATTAATTACTTTCGTCATAGCAGTTTTTAATATATCCTGATTTCCTTTAGAAATTACATTTTCTTTCCAAGCTTTTGGTTGTTTATCTGTTTTAATAATATACGGTGATGGAATCGTTCCATCATTTACAATTGGCGCATACGTTAAAGCTAAATGAAGAGGAGTCATTAATACTTGTCCTTGTCCATATCCTGTATCTGCCATTTGAATATCATTTTTAATACCGTCATTTGCAATTTTAGAAGCAGGGAATCCATATTCAATTGGTAGTTTCTCATCGAATCCGAATTTTTTCGCTTCACTCATAAACTTGTCTTTTCCGATTTTCAAAGCTTCTTGTGCGAAGTAAATATTATCCGAGTATTTCATCGCCTTATCAAAATCAATCGGATTTGCATCTTTCACACGCGTTACATAATAATTACCCCAAGAAGAATCTTTTGTCCATTTTAATCCTTCAATTTTCAACTCTTCTTTTGGATCGATTGTTTTCGTTTCAAGACCAATTGCAGCTGTAATTGGTTTAAATACAGAACCTGGTACCGATAATTGTGTAAAGCGATTCGTCATCGGCTTTTTCGGATCATTATTCCAAGCTTCGCGTTGTGCTTTCGATGTTCCTCGTGCAATTAAATTCGGATCATATGCTGGACTACTTACTAGTGCAATTGTTTCTCCACTTTTCGGATTAATTGCTGCACTTGAACCAGCTTCGCCCTTCATTTCATTGTACGTTTTTTCTTGAACAGCACTATCAATAGTTAAAGTTACGTTTTCTCCATCAACAGCATCTGTTTTTGCCAAGTTTTTAATTTCTTTTCCTTGTGCATCTTCTACAAAGACACGGCCACCTTTTTTACCGCGTAGCTTTTCCTCTAATACTTGCTCTAAACCAGCTTTACCAACTGGATCATCAGCTTGATAGCCTTTCTTTTGAAGCGTTTTTAAATCTTCAGCATTTACCTTTCCGATATAACCAGTTAGATGAGCTGCCGCTTCCCCTAATGGATATGTACGAACATTTACAGGTTTTGTTGAAACACCTGCTAAATCAATGTACGTATTTTGCGTTGCCCCTTCAGGCAAAATTCCAATTGGTACGAGATACCCTGGTTTTACCCATTTAGCAGCTAATTTTTGATCAATTTCTTCTACAGTCATATTTAACAACTTCGCTACTGTCTCTTTCGTTTGCGGAGCAGTATCGTCTAATTTTTCTGGAACTATTCCAATTTCAGAAGCTTTCCCATTCGTTGCAAGACCTTTTCCATTACGATCGTATATTTCACCACGTTTTGGCTCTGTCGTCTGCATACGCACTTTACTATCTTTCGTCATACCAGGGAAAATAAAATCAGGAGTCCAATCTATTTTCCAAGATTCTTTATCTCCATCTTTTTCTTTCACCATTTTTGCTTCATGGCCAAAAGTAATTTTACCACCAACTGTATCCATGCTTACTTTAAAAGGAACAGGGCCTTCATCTTTTTTATCTTCTTTTACTTCCCCTGTTTCTACCTTTAAGTCTTTTACTTCGATACCAGAATAAATTTTTTCATATTTCTCAGTAAACTCTTTCTTTGAAATATCTTTTTTTGCATTTTTTGATAGTTGATCATACATATCTGCAAATTTTTGTTTATTCCATGCTTTTACATATGTATCAAACGCTTCTTGTGGTTTTTCTTCTTTACCGCATCCAACTAACATGAATGTTAAGCAAAGAAAAAGAATCCCCCATATCTTTCTCAATCCATTCTCCTCCTCTTTCTATATTAGTAATTTTGAAAATTTTAGCATTTTTTACATGCTACCTATCATTATAGCACTATCGAATCTCATCTATAAACTTATATTGGTGAATATAAATAAAAAGATTGATGCGAATTCTCACATCAACCTTTTTTATTATTGTTGTTTCTCATATACATGGTAATAATACGTATACGGGTTTTGTTCATCCGTTAAACCTTTTTCCACAAAAATCTCTTTCCAATTTGTCATATCCATTTCTGGGAAGAATGTATCTCCTTCAAATGCATAATGGATTTTTGTTATATACAATTTGTCTACATAAGGTAAAAAGAGATCATAAATTTGCGCCCCGCCAAAAATAAAAATCTCTTCTTCATTTTTACATAGTTCAAATACTTCTTCTACAGAATGAACAACTTCACATCCTTCAACGTGATATCCTTCATTACGAGTTACAATAATATTACGTCTTCCAGGCAGCGGTCTACCAATCGCTTCATAGTTCTTTCTTCCCATAATAAGCGGGTGACCCATCGTTGTTTTCTTCACGTATTGTAATTCACTCGGTAAACGCCAAGGTAAATTATTATCTTTACCAATTACTCTATTTTCGTCCATTGCGACCATAAATGAAACAATCATTTTTTCATCTCCTCTACAATTATACTGCAACCGGTGCTTTAATTGCTGGATGCGGATCGTATCCTTCAATCGTTAAATCTTCCATTTCAAAATCGAAAACAGATTTCACATCTGAATTTAATGTAAGTTTCGGGAACGGACGTGGTTCACGTGCCAATTGCTTTTCTACTTGTTCAAAATGATTTGTATAAATGTGTGCATCTCCAATTGTATGAACAAATTCTCCTACTTCAAGACCACATTCATGTGCAATTAAATGTGTTAGTAGTGAATAACTTGCGATGTTAAATGGAATTCCAAGGAATATGTCACCACTTCTTTGATATAACTGACAAGAAAGTTTTCCGTCCGCTACATAAAACTGGAATAATGTATGACAAGGCGGTAATGCCATACTCGGTACGTCTTCAGGATTCCAAGCAGAAACGATTAAACGACGTGAGTCTGGTGTTTTTTTAATCATTTCAATTACATCTTTTAATTGATCAAGTGTCTCACCGGCTGTCGTTTTCCAAGCACGCCACTGTTTACCGTATACGTCTCCTAAATAACCATATTTATTTGAGAAATCATCATCTTCTAAAACGTTCTTTTTAAACAATTCCATTTGCTCATCGTACTGTACTTTAAATTCTTCATCTTGTTGTGAGCGAAGACCAAAATCAGTCATGTCAGGACCAGTATACTCGTCACTTTCCACCCAGCTCTTAAATGCCCATTCATTCCAAATATTATTATTATGCTGCAATAAATAGCGAATATTTGTATCACCTTTCATAAACCAAAGTAGTTCACTTGCTACAAGGCGAAATGGTACTCTTTTTGTCGTTAATAAAGGAAATCCTTTACTCAAATCAAAACGCATTTGATATCCAAATACAGATACAGTTCCTGTCCCTGTACGATCTTCTTTCTTCGTACCATGTTCCATTACATGGCGGCATAAATTTAAGTATTCATTTTCAGCATGTTTCATATGTAGGAAAACCTTCTTTCAATCGTATATGCAATTTATCATAACATGAAAAATGGTAAAGTTAATAATCCTAATTAATAAAATTTCTTCCACTAATTCTTAAAAAATTATTAACTTTCCAAATTTAAAAAGGTTTTCATTTTCTATTACCGAAAGTATAGTGCGGTAGAACAAAATTTATATTTGGAGGTTAGAAGTATGTCTAAATTTGGAACGCCTGTTATGACTTCTTTACAAACAACGGTTGAAAAAATGATGAAGGATTTAAATGTTCCTGGTGCTGCTGTCGCTGTAATAAAAGACGGTGAAGTTATTATTTCAGAAGGTTTCGGCTATCGTAATATAGAAACAAAAGAGGCTGTTACACCGCATACTCGATTCGCAATCGGTTCCTCAACGAAAGCTTTTGGCACACTTTCATTAAGTTTGTTAACACAACAACAAAAATTTAATTGGGATAGTCCTGTCCAGTCTTTTATACCTAACTTCTCTTTATCTGAAGTACTTGCTAGCTCACAAGTTACCGGACGAGATTTAGCTTCTCATCGAACCGGTGTAAGCCGTCATGAGGCTCTTTGGTATAGCTCTTCCTTATCTCGAAAAAATCTCGTTGAAAAAATAAAACATTTACCACTTGATGCGCCGTTCCGAACAGCGTTTCTATATAACAACTTAATGTATACAACAATCAGCTACATTGTGGAAAATATTACAAATCAAACGTGGGAACAATACGTTACAGAACATATTTTAGAGCCTTTAAATATGAATCAAACAAACTTCTCTGTTACAGATTCACAAACTACAGATGATTATGCTTTACCTTACGTTGAAAATGAAGGTAAAATAAAAGAAGTTCCATTCCATAACATCGATACAGTTGGAGCTGCTGGGTGTATTAATTCTACAATTGAAGATATGGCAAATTGGGTCCTTCTTCACTTAAACAAAGGTAAATTTGGAGATCATGAATTAATCTCCTCTGAATTATTACAACAAATGTATACACCACATAATTCCATTCCAGATCAACCAGTTTTATCACTTCCTGAATCTCCATTAAATAGTTACGGTCTTGGTTGGTTTATTAGCGCTTACCGTGGTAATAAGGTAATTCATCATGGCGGTAATATTGATGGGTTTTCAGCACTTGTTTCATTCATACCAACAGAAAACATAGGCCTTGTCATTTTAACGAATGCTGGAGGAACATTACTTCCTACTTATCTCGCTAATCAAATTTATGACGAACTACTTGAATTAGAATCCATTGATTGGCATAAACGTGCTGTAGAAGATACTGAGAAAATGAAGGAAATGATGAAAGAAGCAACTGAATCGCTTCCTGAACAAATTAAAGGGACTACACCTTCTCACAAGTTAGAGGATTATACTGGTACTTTTGAACATCCTGCATACGGAACATTACAAGTATACAAACAAGATGATTCGTTATTTGTACAATTTATGGAGATGGAGGTTCAATTGCACCATCATCACTACGACATCTTCTCTGCAAAAATTGACTTATTCCAAATGAAAATGAGTTTATTATTCGCTTATGAAATGAATGTGAGTGGTGAATTCCCATCTCTTCAGTTACATGTGCCAGCTATGTTAAGTACTCAGCCGCTGACATTTAAGAAAATCAAATAATTATTTTGATGGTAAAAAATAAAGGTAGGTGCGAATCACACCTACCTTTTCTATTTCATATCCATCTTATCTGGTTGAAACCAAATCGGCTTCGATAGTTCAAAGTTTTTATGATCTTCTAATACAATATGAAGACGCTCTAGCGTATCCTCCAACATATGCGGTGCTGCTCGTAATGTCCAGACAACTGATGAGAAAACTGTCATGCCAACGTACACCGCATATAATTTCCAGAACTCCTCTGGTATTCTCTCATTAAAGTATCCTTCTATTTGTCCGATTGAATATGGAATACTAATGTCTCTTGCAAATAGTGCAATTTTTACGAAATCATGCAGTGGGTCGCCCCAGTCATAACCATTAAAATCAACTACACCTACATATCTCCCATCCCGTACAATTATATTTTCTAAATGAAAATCATCGTGTTGAAATCGATTTGGGCGATCCTTTACATACATTTCATTTTCATCTATAAACTTAATAATTTTATCATCATTTTCAATTTTAATTCCGCATGTTTTATACGCCTCTAAATATTTCCTATGTTTTTTCATTGCTCTTTCATACCACGGAAGTATATTCTTAGGAGCTTCAAGTGTATGCATTTTCGCTAAATCTTTTCCTGCCTCTATGCCAATATCATATTGTTCTTTTGGTGAATACGTAGACAATAGTCTCTTCGCATCTTCCCCTTCTAAATATGAAAAAATACTATAGCATACACCTTCTTCTTCCAATATACCTATTTCAATTGGCCTTTGTGCCTGTACGTTACATTTTACCATTTCATTTAAAATTTGAAACTCTATTTTCTTTCATACTCTTTTATATCGCCTGTCCGAAATAAATATTTTTCATTATTCGCACTCATAATTATATATTTCTTGTCAGGCGAAAAACCTTTAGAAATTTCTTTAATATCCACTGCATCTTTTACAATTTGTATATTGTTTTGCTGCGCTGTAATTATCTTCATATCTATTCCCCTTACATTTCTGCCTTTGGTGTATAGGCAACTTCTACAATAAATCCATTCGGATCGTAAAAATCAATCGTATAGTAACCTTCCGAATAATGATTCATTTCAATTGGACCACGTATTACCTTCACTTTCGTACTAGAAAGAAAATCTGCTACTTCATCAACTACTTCTCTATGAATAGCTTGATAACAAATATGTCTAGGCCCTAACGTCCTTACGATTTCCTCATCTACTTCTTTAAAATATATTTCACTTTCTCCTGTGCTATATGCTACTTCATTTAACTTTCTCCATCCAATTATGGAAAACAACTTATTATAAAAAGAAATGGACTCCTCCAAATTCGCTACCCAAAATTCAATATGATGAATGCCTGCTCGAAGTGTATTCATATTAAGAATACGCTCCTTGTACTACTTCCACAATTTCCATCGGCTTATGAACCATATAATCTGGTGCATCTTTTTTCACTGTTTCAATGACATCATATCCCCAAGATACCCAAATCACGTTCACTCCAGCCTTTTTACACGCTGCTACATCTCGCTGTTCATCACCAACGTATAACATATCCTGCTCTGTTATCTTTTTCGATTTTAAAAATCTTTTTATCATTTTATCTTTACCAAACAGATTTTTAGAACAATACACTTCTTGTATATTTTCTATATCATTCTTGTGTAAAAATGCCCGAATATGCTCTTCTGAGTTAGATGATATAACCGCAATACCGTATCCTTTTTTATATAGTTCATCTAATACATCCTTCATCGCATGAAATAAAACAAGATCTTTTATAGCAGGCTGATATAATTTATAAAACTCCAACGCTAATATCGGTAATTTATACAGTGGTACATCGAGTTGTTTACATCTCTCTGGCATCGTTAATTTACGTAAATGTTCAATTTCTTCTTCCTTTACCGTTTTATATCCGTGCTTTTCAGCAATTTGATTATAAATTGGTACAAATATATTTTGCGAATCTACTAATGTGCCATCAAAGTCAAAAACAATGTATTTTTGCATCTCCATACTCCTTTTACTTCTTTTTTCTAAACCTATGTTATTCAACAACATAGTTGTCTGTCCCTTCTATAAACATAAAAAAGAACAAGATTTTCTCTTGTTCTTTTTAAGACAACCATTTCGGCGGTACATTTGTATTCCAATAAATATTTCCTAACTCATGATGTCCAGAGTATCCATCATCAAAACGGTGATAATGGAAATTAAAATAATAACCATCTTGCGGCGGATGATCTCTTCTTACATGGAAACGCAATAAATCATTTCCTGATTTCGTATCGTAGACGTGAAAAATCTTTTCATTATTTCCACCAGCTGGTTTTTGAGAAATCGCTAATGATTGTAGTGAGTCTTCTGGTACATCACTAGCAAGCTCAGCAATTGCCTCTTCAATTTTCGGTAATATTACATCTTTAAATTCATCTTCAATTACTGGACCAATTTTAGTACCAAACTTTTGCATCGACTGCTTCTCTGCTTCTTGCATTGCATAAGTAATAAAAGTATCGGTGGTTAACCTGTCATTCGTTTCTTCATATGTATAGGACGTGCTCTCCAAACTTTGTTGCCCAGCTGTGCTCGTAGGCTTGTCCGCAGCTTTGGCATTATCAAGCAATATGGAAGGAGGCGTCACTAAACCAAATGTAAATACGGTAATTAATGCGACTAAGGTTTTTCTAAACCAATTTGGCATTTATGTTCCCTCCCCTTTCACTCATTATTTTTTATATAACGGTGGTTTCTTCTATTATACAAAATGATTATAATTTTTGCACTTTACAATTTTGTTAACGTTCACATATTTTTCACTTGAATATGAAATTGTAAGATTTCATACAATATTAATACCACAATATTGAGGAGGCACTTGAATGACTTTAGATGTCATGTATTCCGCCGCAAGCATACTCGTTTTAGTATATTTTATTTATCAATGTGTTACAGACTAGAAAAAGAGCCGTCAATGGCTCTTTTTTTATGGTAAAAATACAATCCATACAATTAATAAAATAAAAACAAAGCCACCAATCACAGCTGGCAATAAATAAAACTGGGCAAGTATAACTATTGCATACAAGAGTATTGCTGGTAGTAGTAAATAACGATCTGCCTTCCACCTTAGCAAAAGTAATTTTCCTTCTTCACAATATAAATGAAGAAACATTTTTTTCGTAAATTCATTCCAATAATCACGCGCATAGCGAGAAATTGCAACTACAGTAAATACAAGAACAATAGCTGCAATCCACCTTGGAGTCATGATTATACTTGCAGTACTCATACATACAATTTGAATATAAAATATTCGTGCAGTACTTGTACGGAAAAATTCTTTCAAAAAAGATTCGATAATAAGAGAATCTGCTTTTTTTCCTAATAGTCTTTTAGAACGCGGAAACATCCACGGTTTTTTATTCGAGCTACTCGGTTTAGCTGCATGACCACCAACTTGCATAATTCCGCTCGTCCAGCGCATGCTTTCCTCTTTTTCTTTCTCGATTTCTTTAAAAAAGAACTTTTTATAATTCATTTTCTCTTTTACTAATACACTACTTAAGAAAATTACTAGACCGATAAATAGAATTGAATAATATAGATTTTTATAAATAAAAAATAAACTAATTCCAAAAAAGGACAAGCTCATAGAAAATACTACATTTTTTACAATCCATAAAACCCATCGTTTCCCCACCTGTACATGAATAAATCTTGTTAACAACGACAACATAAATCGAAATATAGTAAAGAATACCCAAAATAATACGACTTGTATCTCTGTTACTCCGATACTTTTCATCAACACTGGTAACATAATAACGACTACTATTACATTCGTTATCGCTATTCGAACAAATGTGTACATCATGCCATACTGGACTAATTTTCGCATATGTGTTGCATACGAAATTAAAAATAAACTATCCGCTTGCTCAAAAAACGAACGAACTCCTCTCGGATATGTTACTAGATAAAATGCGAGTAATCCTAATCCGAAATAAATCGTCTCTTCCATTGATAATTCATTTATCCATAGTGACCTATAATAGATTCCCATAAATATAAGTGTTGGAATAATAATATATAACGCGACTGTCCAATCTGTTACCGAACATATAGACTTCCACTTCCGCTGGAGCTCATGACATAATCTTTTATAAAATTGTTGTTTAATCATGTTGTTCACGCCTTACAATTATATCAAAGCAGTCTAGTAATGAGCTATCCGGCATTTCCGCTAACATTTGAATAGATTCTAAATGTCCATCTGCGACTAATGTACCTTGTGAAATGAGTAAAAATCTTTCACAAATTTTTTCAGCAGTATCCAATACGTGCGTACAAAGTAAAATTCCTGCTCCGCGCTCTTTTTCTTTATATAAATAACTTAAAAACTCTTTCGTAGCTACTGGATCTAAACCGATAAAGGGTTCGTCAATTATATAAAAATCTGGCTCAGTTAAAAACGCCAATATTAGCATCGATTTTTGTTTCATACCTTTTGAAAACTTTGATAAATATTCATGTTTATGCTTATCCATTCGAAAAGTATGTAATAATTGTCCCGCTCTTTCTTCCCAGCTTCCCATTTCACTTCCACGAGCTGCCATTAATAATTCAATATGTTCCCAGAGCGTCAAGTAATCATAGTATGTTGGATGTTCTGGTACGTATGCATACGGATTTTTCTTTTCACCGAATGATATTTCACCGTCCATATTTACAAGTAATCCCAGCATCGTTTTTATCGTCGTACTCTTCCCAGCACCATTTGCTCCAATAAGAGCAACTAGTTCACCTTTTTCGATAGAAAAAGCTATATCACGAATTGTTTTTTCACCTATTTCATATCCAGCTGAGCGGATATTTACTTCTAACATGCATTTCCCCTCTTTCCATTTCCAATACAATCAAGGAAAAGAATAACATATAACTATCTATATATCATTATAAAATATTTATTTTTATGGCAGGAAAAAACATTTTTTAACAGAATACTAAATGTTTGATTACATTTTATTGGAGTGGATAATATGTCTTTTCAAATTCGTGAAGCAACGATAGATGATATAGACGCACTTTGTTCTTTAACGAAAGAATTAAAAGGTTCCTCTATTTCCTATGAAGATATGAACAATCGATTACAATTCGTACAAATGAGTCCGTTTGATTTTTTATATGTTTACGAGGAAGAAGAAACTATATTTGGATTACTTGGATTTCGTATACGTGAAAATTTAGAAGATGTAACACGTTATGGAGAGATTTCAATTATTAGCGTTGATTCTAACATACGACGTAAAGGCATTGGACAAGTTTTGATGGATTATGCAGAACAATTAGCAAAGAAACATAATTGCATTGGCA
Organism: Bacillus cereus group sp. BfR-BA-01355; assembly: GCF_022663675.1. Lineage (NCBI taxonomy): Bacteria > Bacillati > Bacillota > Bacilli > Caryophanales > Bacillaceae > Bacillus > Bacillus cereus group sp. BfR-BA-01355. The sequence continues at coordinate 38,914 of NZ_JAKUFY010000018.1, read as the reverse complement.
CATGGCTAGTTAGTGGAACAAAAAGAGTAGAAGCTCATCCTTTTTACAAAAAATTAGGCTATGAGGTAAATGGCTACCGATTTGTAAAACATTTTTAAACTACTTATAAATTGAAGGGGCTATAACTATGACAAACATTAAAGCAATTTTCATTGATCGTGACGGTACAATTGGTGGTGACACTACAATACATTATCCAGGATCTTTTACATTATTTCCATTTACAAAAACATCCTTGCAAAAACTAAAAGCTAAGAATATAAAAATTTTCTCTTTCACAAATCAACCTGGGATTGCAGATGGAATAGCAACTGTAGCCGATTTTGTACAAGAATTAGAAGGCTTCGGTTTTGATGATATTTATGTATGTCCTCATAAACACGGTGATGGTTGTGAATGCCGTAAACCGAGTACAGGCATGCTGCTTAAAGCAGCAAAAAAACATGGGCTTGATTTAACACAATGTGCTGTAGTTGGTGATCGCTGGACTGATATTGTTGCAGGAGCAAAAGTAAATGCGACAACGATTCTAGTCCGAACAGGCGCTGGGTATGATGCTTTGCATACGTACCGAGACAAATGGGCACATATTGAACCAAACTACATTGCAGATAACTTTGAAGATGCAACAAACTGGGTTTTAAATCAACTATAATACAAAGGTAGCAAGTTCCCTTTTGATAAGCAGACATTGCAATTCAAATTATATTTTTTATTACTAACAGCAATTAACGTAAAGAAGGAATAGCTTAGTGGCTATCCCTTCTTTATTGACTTCTATTATTTACATTTGTTATCTGTTTTTATTGAGTATTCTCATCGTTTTTATACTCCAAAATATCCCCTGGCTGACACTCCAAAGCTTTACATATCGCTTCTAATGTTGAAAAACGAACCGCTTTTGCTTTCCCATTTTTCAAAATAGAAAGATTCGCCATCGTAATTTCAACCTTCTCCGAAAGCTCCGTTACACTCATCTTTCGTTTTGCTAACATGACGTCAATATTAATAATAATTGTCATATCCGCCACCTCAAACTGTCAAATCATTTTCTGATTTTATGTTAATTGCTTCTTGTAGAAGGCGTTGAAGGATAGCGGTAAAAACAGCGCTAACGAACGAAGCAAAAATGATAATAAGTCCCACTAACCCAATAGGAGGTTCCATTTTCTTCGCTATAAAATGAAAAAGTGGCAAACCTAATACATACAAACCACTGATTGTAACTGCACAGCGCTTTATATTCTTTAACGACTTTACAGATAATTCCGAGAACGCTGTGTTCTCGTCAATATACTGTAAAAGATTGAAAGCCTGATAAAGAGCAACATAAAAAGGCACAGCTGCTCCATACATCACAATGAAAACAAGATATTTTATCGGAGCGATATTAGGATACAAATTCGCTACAAAATTCGCCATTTCCGGCACTAAAAATATGCATAAGGCAAGCACTGCAATTCCAGAAAGAAAAATAATTACTTTTAAGAACGTTGTTGAACTTCATTTAAGATTCATTTACAATAACTCACTTATTTAATGACAACATAATTTTATCACATAATTTATCGTTTAACAATAAATAAATATCGTTTTATCGTTATTGTCATACTTTTTAATTTAGGCAAAAATAAAAAAGAATTTCTCATTACAAAGAAATTCTTTTTCTTGAAAATGCCTCTTTCAACTTAATTTTTTAAAACGTTAATTCGTAATGGAAATAACGATTATCTCTCAAATAACCATTTTCAGCATATAATCGTTGTGCTGATAAATTATCAATCTCTGTTTGTAATTTTACACCTTTTGCTCCATTTTCTAATGCGTATTCTTTAGCAGCTTCTAATAATTTTTTACCTGTTCCGGCTCCACGCTTCGCCGCTTGTACAAATAAATCATTTAAAATCCATAATTCTTTCATTGAAATGGAAGAAAATGATGGATATAGTTGTGTGAACCCAATATATTCGCCGTCTTCAACTGCTACGAAAATAACGGACTCTTTTTTCTCAATTCGGTTTCGTAAAAATACTTTTGCCCCTTCTAAATCAGAATCCTGCCTATAAAACATGCGATAGTTATTAAAAACTGATGCTAGTCCATCTAAATCTGCAATTGTTGCCTCATATATTCTCATTTTACTCCATTCCCCTTCCAATACTGTCTCATTATATCCGTTGCCCATTTAGGCTGGTGTATTTCTTCTTTCGGCATAAACTCTTTCATTATTGGTTTTATATCCAATATAGGAGTGCCATCAATAGCATCTAATCCCTCAACAATAATTGATTTACCTTCTCTTTTGATCACCTTTACAATTGTTACACCTATGCGATTCGGGCGATTTTTCCCGCGCTGTGCAAAAATACCTACTTCAGGATAATCCTTATTATTTCTAGGATGTCTAGCAAAATACTGAATTTGCTCGTCAGTTACTTTATGAAAATAAAAAACAACTTCAATATGAGAAAAATCTTCAATCCCTTGTATACTTTCTTCTGCATACATTTCAGTTAAAGTTATACGGGATCTTACTTCTCCCCACTCATCATCTTTTATTTCCTTTCTTTCATTATGTACAAATGCGATTGGTTGAACTGAAAACATGCGCATTCCCCCTTAAATGTAACCACTTACATTATAAAATATTTTCTGAATGTTTTCCAGATATATGAATTTAGTTTACATAATATAATTACATTCTATCTAGAGCTACCTTGACTGCTTCAATTGCATGTATATGAGTCGTATCAAATATCGGGACAGATACGTCTTCTTGCTTTATTAATAACCCTATTTCTGTACAACCTAATATGATTCCCTGTGCTCCTTTTTGCACTAACTCTTCGATGACTCTTTTATAATATTCTCTAGATTGAGATACTATTTTTCCTAAACATAATTCTGTATATATTACTTTATTTATTTCTTTTCTATTTTTTTCTGATGGTACTATTACTTTTATATTATTTTCTTCTATACGTGACTTATAGAAATCTTGCTCCATTGTATATGTAGTTCCAAGCAGACCAACCTTTTGAATGTCTTTTCTTTTAATTGCTTTTGCAGTTGCATCAGCAATATGTAAGACTGGAATATCAATTTTCGCCTTTATTTTTCCAACTACCTTATGCATTGTATTTGTACAAATGATTATAAAGTCTGCTCCTCCCTTTTGTAATGAATATGCCGCATTCCCTAGAATTTCTCCAGCACCACCCCAATCTCCGCTAGACTGACATCGTTCAATCTCTTCAAAATCCACACTATTAATCAAACATTTTGCTGAATGTAGCCCTCCTAATCTCTCTTTTATTTCTTCATTAATAATTCGATAATATTCAGAAGTTGATTCCCAACTCATACCACCTATAAGACCTATCGTTTTCATATAAACAACACCTACCTAAACTTTTTTATAAAACTAATAACAACGTTTTATTGTATATATTATACATAATAAAACAAGACTTTAAGTTTGAAATATAAAGTCTTGTTTTACGGAATTTAATATGGAAATAATAAAGAGTAATTGTACTTTCATTTCCAAGGAAATTTTTATAGAATATTCTGAAATTAACAATCTGATGTTTTTATAAATTCTTTATACTTATAATTAAAACACTCTCGATACAACGCTTTGATTTCATCATATGATGGAACACGTGGGTTATTAGCTGGGCTACCACTTTCAATTGCATCTGATGCCATTTTAGAAATAGCATTTTCAAATTCAATTTCATCGATTCCATATTCTTTTAAATTTGGAATACGAAGATCAAAGCAAAGTTTTTTTATTTCCCCAAGCGTGTAGTCTGCTACTTCCTCATCAGAATTCGAATACAAATCCTTATTTAAACTACGTCCAATTTTTGCTAACCTTTTCACTGCACTTGTTTTTGTAAACTCTAACACTGTAGGTAATAGTATGGCATTTGATATTCCATGCGGTACATGAAATAATGCTCCCACTGGCCTTGACATTCCATGAACTAATGTAACTGATGCATTAGAAAATGCAATTCCAGCTTGTAAGGAAGCAATCATCATCGCTTCTCTTGCCTCCATATTACGTCCATCTTCATATGCTATACGTAAATATTTCATAATACTTTCAATAGCTGAAAGAGCAAGTACATCTGTAAGTGGCTGTGAAAATTTAGAAATATAAGCTTCAATCGCATGACATAACGCATCTATTCCTGTTGCTGCCGTAATTTGTGGTGGTAACGAACTTGTCAAAACTGGATCTATAATTGCTACTTTCGGTATAAAACTAGGATGCTTCATCATCATTTTTACATCTGTTTTTTTATTCGTAATTACTGCTACACTTGTAACTTCCGATCCAGTACCAGAAGTTGTTGGAATTGCAATAAGTGGTAGTGGATTGTTTTCTATTTCAATATCCTTTTCGACATAATCCTCAACTTCTCCACCATTTGTATATAAAACCGCTACTGCTTTCGCAGCATCAATACAACTTCCACCACCAATACCGATAATAAAATCACACTTTTCCTCTTTACAAAGAGATAAGGCTTCTAACACGTGTATATTTGTAGGTTCAGCATCCACTTTATTATATGTACTAACAGTAATACTTTTCTTATTTAGTTGTTGTATACACTTTTCAAGATATCCTAATTTCTCCATAATTGTATCAGTAACTATAAAAGCTCTTTTCCCTAACTTTTTTGATTGTTCCCCCAGTTTTTCAAGCGAATTCCTTCCATATAATACCGACTTTGGCATACGAAACTCAGAAACTTCTTGCAAGTACTCCACCCCTTCTTATCCTAATTAATATTTTATGATATAAATTATCGATTTGATGAATCTTTACGATTCGAATTTTTAATAGAGTCCTGTTAAAGTATAGAACGCGATAACTAAAAATACAGCAACCGTTTTCAAAATTGTAATAGCAAATATATCTTTATAGGACTGTTTATGTGTTAATCCTGTTACTGTAAGAATAGTAATAATAGCCCCGTTATGCGGTAGTGTATCCATTCCTCCTGATGCCATTGATACGATACGGTGCATAACTTCTAATGGAATATCAAATTGATTGGCCGCTGCAATAAATTTATCTCCCATTGCACTTAATACTATTCCCATTCCTCCTGATGCAGAGCCTGTAATTCCAGCTAAAATATTCGTCGTTACTGCACCATTCACTAACGGATTTGTGAAAGTAGCAGAGATGCCATCTCTCATAATTACGAAGCCTGGAAGTGCTGCAATGACACCACCGAATCCAAACTCAGCTCCTGTATTCATCGTTGCAAGTAGCGCTCCACCAATACTTGTATTCAATCCAGCTTGGAAACCTGTTACTACTCGCTTCCAATATAATAATAACGTTGTTAAGATCCCTATAATAAGTGCCAATTCTACAGACCAAATTCCTACTACTGCACTTAATTCTACTTTTCCAAATGCTTTCATACCAATTGCAGAAAAATCAAAACCGCTTGGATACCACTTTGGTATCATAATAGTAAACACTTTATTCATTACACCTACTAAAATAAGTGGTATAAATGCAATAAGTTGTTGTGCTCTTGTAATTTCAATGTTATTAATTAATGGCATATTTTTTTGTTCTAATTGCAAAGATGCTGCCATTTCAGTATTTCCATCATTAAAACCAAAATATCCTTCACCTGCCGCTTTTGCCTTCTTACGTCTACTCTCTAAATATAGTAAACCTAATGTAAGAACAAAAATTGCTCCTACAATGCCGAGTATCGGTGCAGCATAAATATTCGTTTTAAAAAATGTTGTAGGTATTACATTTTGAATTTGTGGTGATCCAGGTAGCGCATCCATTGTAAACGTTACTGCTCCAAGAACAATCGTTCCAGGGATTAAACGCTTTGGAATATTAGCTTGTCGAAACAACTTAGCTGCGAACGGATAAACAGCAAACACTACTACATACACACTAACACCACTATACGTTAAAATAGCCCCCATTAATACAATCGCTAATATAGTACGTTTTTCACCAACTAACTCAATAATCGTTTTTGCGATAGAATCTGCAATTCCTGACATTTCCACTACTTTTCCAAATATTGCTCCTAATAAAAACACAGGAAAATATAACTTTATAAATCCAACCATTTTCTCCATAAAGATATTAGAAAAGAAAGGTAATACATAACTAGGTTCTGTCAAAAATACTGCAAATAATGCAAATATCGGTGCGAATAAAATAACAGAAAAGCCTCTATATGCTACGAACATAAGTAAACTTAGTGCTAATAATATAATAACTAACTCCAATTTTACCCCTCCATTAAACAGAATATTCTAAAATTTATTGATAAACTTCTACTAATCTTTTAATTCTGACATCCCTCCTCTTATTCATACAATTTTTTCATGCTAAAAATGTCTAATTATAAATATTCGATTACATATGAAAAATCCCTTTAAACAGAAACGAATTCCTCATCATACGTTATAAAGTGATTGTTAGTACCTATATTTACTGATTTATTAAAATTTTTCCTACACAAAAATGATACAGTTCTTCAACATCTTTCACTATGTAAGTCGCACTAACTTCAGTCAGTTCTTTCTCACAGCCATAGCCATATAAAACACCAATTGAAGCAATTCCATTCTGATTCGCACCTATTATATCGTGCTTTCTATCACCAATCATTATCATTTCTTCTTTATTTAGTTCTTCATTTGTTTGTAAAATATGAGCAATTATTTCTTCTTTTTTTATTCTCGTACCATCTAAATTACTTCCAATGATATCTTCGAAATAATTCGTTAATTGAAAATGCTCTATAACTTGTTTCGCAAATACAGTGGGCTTTGAAGTAGCTACGAATATGCGATTTCCTGAACTTTTTAATTGTTGCAAGAGCTTCAGAATCCCTTCGTATACATTATTTTCAAACAATCCACGCTGCTTTAAATACTCACGGAAGTAAAAAACTGCACGTTCAACCTCTCCTTCACTCATATTATATCTCTCTACGAATGATTGCTGAATAGGAGGACCTATAAATGAATCTAACTCACTTATATGTACTTCTTCAATTCCTACTTTTTTTAACGCATACAAAACCGAATTTACAATCCCTTCTTTCGGATCCGTTAAAGTTCCATCTAAATCAAATAGAAATGTTTTATACATGTTTCATTCCTCCACTTAATTTGCTGTATAAATAACTGCTAACATCTCTTCCACTTCTCCCTATTATACTATCATTATCTATTTTTTCGAAAAATCAATTTCCATATGTCACATACTTTCAGTTACAAAATACGATAGATATGATAAAGTAAAAAAGTTACAATTATTTTAATAGAAACTGGTGAAACAAATGTCAATTACGTTAATTTTTATAATGGCTTTCACAATTGTAATCCACGCAGTTGAAACAAGCTCTTATAGTATTCGATTAGCGGGGGTTCGTTTAAAGAAGATTGCTGTCGCATTATCCGTCGTAGGAATCGTATTACTCATTTCAAGAACGTCAAACTTACTACAAGCCTTTTTACTTGGCGGGATTGTGGACGAAGCAAAACTAGATCCTTCTATTGATTTAGAGCATATTATACGTCTTGTACTATTATCTGCTTCTATCGGTACATTGCTTGCGATTATACTGTATCCAACTTTGACAAAACTATTTGGATATGTCATTCAAAACTTTGAAACAGACGGTTCTTTCATTCGAATGATGAAAACGAATAACATTCAAAAATTAAAGTACACAAAAAAATATGTCCGCTTTCCAAAGTTAGAAATGATTCATAGACTGCGTATCGGTGGTATTCCAAAGCGTATTATGCTTATTAACATGTTTGCTACTGCTATTTATACAGCGGGAGTTCTTTCCGCACTATATGCTTCTTTTTTAATTCCAGCTTTCGCAACAAAAGCCACTACAGCTTCCGGTCTTATTAATGGTTTTGCTACTATTTTATTAACAGTGCTACTAGATCCACGTATTGCTCTTTTAACAGAGCGAGCTCTTCAATCAGAAGAAGGTGCTGAAGCAATGAGTAAAATGTATGCTTGGCTAATGATTTCTAGACTTTTTGGTACATTACTAGCTCAACTGTTATTCATACCAGGTGCTTACTGGATTACATGGATTATAAAGCTTATGAATTAAATTTACTCTCTAAAAAAAAAGCAGGTGAGATAACAAATGACTATACAAACAGAACAAGATATCATTCGCTTAATAGAAAACGACGAATGGATGATGAATGTATTACAAATGGCAAAATCACTAGAGTTACCTGATTGGTGGGTTTGTGCCGGCTTTGTTCGTTCTAAAATTTGGGATACTTTACATGACTATGAAGCTAAAACGGCTATGCCTGATGTTGATGTGATTTATTATGATAGTCTACATCAAGATGAGATATACGAACAATCATTAGAAACGAAGTTAATGAATATTGATGCTACTATCCCTTGGTCTGTAAAAAATCAAGCTCGTATGCATGTAGTGAATAATATGCCACCATATTCTTCTTCTGTTAATGCTATTTCTAAATTCCCTGAAACAGCAACGGCTTTAGGAGTTACACTTGATGAACTAAACAATGTTATATTAACAGCCCCATGTGGTATTGAAGATGTCCTTTCCTTACAAGTGAGACCAACAGCTCATTTTCTTAAATCGAAAGAACGATTACATATGTACAAAAACAGAGTTATAAAAAAGAATTGGCAAAGTAAGTGGCCTAACATCACAATCACATATCCAGAAATTTAGAAAGAGTGCCTCTCATTTATAGAAGCACCCTTTTCTTCATTTCAAAAAATGTATGACTGTTTCTGCAAATCTATCTGCTTCCTCATAATGAGGTGAATAACCGCTCTCTTCAAATACGATATACTTGCCGTTTCGGGCATCTTTATTAAATGTTTTAATTTGTTCTTCACACGTTACTACATCATGTTTTCCTACTATTAATAACATTAGATTTTGTACATCTTTTATTTTTGATAATAATGATGTATGACATGCTCCCTCTAATTTTAATCTATCAAAGTGCATTTTGGAGCGATTTGAAAATATTTCCCACTCTTCATCACTGTATAAACTCTCATCTGTCCTATCTTCCTTATTATTGTAAATCTCCATTCTTTTTTCTTCTAATTCAGCGCTTAATCTTATATAAGCTTCTAACAACTCTTCTGAACTAGCATCGCTAGATGAATAAGCAAAGCACTCTTTTGCTACTTCTTCTTTTCCACACTTTTTTAATAAATGCCCTGTCTTTTGCAACAAAGCTCTACTTGTTAATGCAAAATCAAAAGTTGGTCCTTCAAATATTATTTTCTCTATTGAACTTGGATATATCGACGCATAAAGCAATGCTACATATCCACCGAAAGAATGTCCAATTATAGACCACTTCTCAATTTGTAATACTTTTTTTAATTCCTCACAGTCTTCAATCAAATCATTTAATCCAAAAGCTTCGTCTTCAGTAATTTTTTCTGAACGACCAACACCTCTTTGATCTATCATAATTACATATAGAGAATCTTTTAAACGTTCCGCTTGATGAAATGAAAAATCATAACAACTCTCTCCTGGTCCACCATGCAAGTATAAGACTGGCTTATTTTTAGGATTTCCATGTGTTTCAACGTATAGCTTTCTCCCTCTAATATTCATATACTCTCCTGTTTCTATCAAATTCGCCATAAACATCACCATCTTCTTTTTTTACTGAATATTATAACATTTATTGTTAAATAATCCCTATTACATTTAAAAAGACGATAATGATTGCGAGCGGTGCTACAAATCGAAGTAAAAATGCCCAACAAGTAAATACTTTCTTTCCATAATTTCCACCTACAAAAAACTCTGCTTCTAGTATCTTCTTTTCCATTTTGAATGAAACGAAAATACTAATAAATAGTGCTCCAAGTGGCATTAATATATTACTAGATAAGAAGTCTACTGCATCAAAAATATTCTTTCCGAAAATCGTAATATCACTCCATACTCCAAATGATAACGCTGATGGTATACCTACTAAGAAAATGCCGAAACCGATCAGCCATGATAATTTCGTTCTCTTTTCTTGTTCACCATTTGCTAATGCTGAAACAACAGTTTCTAGTAGAGAAAATGCCGATGTTAATGTCGCAAATGTAAATAGTGCAAGGAATACTGTTAAGAAAAATCCACCGAATGGGATTTGACTAAATACAGATGGTAATACGATAAATAGTAATCCAGGTCCTTCTGTCGGCTCCATTCCTAATGAAAATACGGCCGGAAAAATGGCAAGACCTGCAAATAAAGAAACAAATAAATTCAATCCAACAATTGTTATTGCTGATTTTGGTAAACTTTCTTTTTTATTTAAATAGGAACTATAGGTAACCATAATTGAAATCCCGATACTAATTGCAAAGAATGATTGCCCCATTGCGAACAAAATACTTTCCGAAGTAATCTTTGAGAAATCTGGTTGTAAGAAAAACTTCACACCTTTCATAGCATCATCAAGTGTTAACGAACGAATAATAAGAGCGACAAATAAAACGAACAATGCTGGCAACATATATTTACTTGCTTTTTCAATTCCGTTTTGTACACCCTTTGATACAACCCATATCGTAATGAACATAAAAGCGAAATGTCCCATAATAGCCCAAGTGGGATTCCCAATTGTTTCAGTAAATAATGCTCCGTAATTTTGTCCCGGTGCAATTAGTTGTCCAGTAATTCCTCTGAATAAATAAATTAACACCCATCCACCTACAACACTATAAAATGAAAGTAGTATAAAACACGTTCCAACACCAAGGCGTCCAATCCAGTGCCACCCTGTATTTGGTGCAATACTTTTAAATGCGCCAACTGCTTGTTTCTGCGTACTACGTCCAATCATAAATTCAGCTATAAGTAGTGGTAATCCAATTAATATAGTAAATAATATAAAGATTAAAAAGAATGCTCCTCCCCCGCTCTTCCCGGCGATATAAGGAAACTTCCATATTGCGCCAAGTCCAATTGCTGATCCTGCTGCAGCCATTATAAAACCTAATTTCGAAGTCCATTGCTCCGTTTGTTTCATCTCATTTTCCTCCTAATTAAATCTTTTTATATAGATAAATAAATTTTATAGACCTATCCAAATAAACCCTCCACTTCTTTTTCCATATAATAAAAAAATGGCCTAGCATCTCTATATAAAGAGACGCTAAGCCATTTACTTAACGCGGTACCACCCTTATTGATTCCATTATGAATCCACCTTAGTAGTAATCGTTTGATTACAAACCTAATATCGAAGGTTAACCGTTAAGATTTACTAAGAATGTGATTCCGTTCCACCTTACTGCTCCTAGGCGAGTTCAGGATGTCATTTGACTATGTCGCACCAACCCATAGCTCTCTGTACAAATACATGACCTTACTACTCCTATTCAATACATTGTAATATTTAGAATATATTTTCTTTTGAAATTAATATGAAGTATATCGGTTATATTTGTAACTGTCAAGGGGTATATTAATTTTTTGTCGAAATGGTTCATATTGATAACTCACTTTTACTAAGCTTATTAGCAAAAGAAAGAGTCTATATTTTCATCTTTTCAAACGAACTATAAAAAGAATCTTCGCGATAATCGCGAAGATTCTTTTTACGGTATAAGACGAGTACAATCTCTCGGAAAAGCACTCGCCTCTCGTACATTTGTTAATTCTAATAGTTTATATACAATCCTTTCTAACCCAATTCCGAAACCTCCATGCGGGGGACAACCGTATCGGAATGTATTTAAATAAGATTGAAATTTCTCTGGGTGTAATCCTTTTTCTTTAAACGAAGCGAGTAACATTTCATAATTATGAATTCGCTGTGCCCCTGACGTTATTTCTAACCCTTTATATAATAAGTCGAATGAATCAGTAATAGCTGGATTCTCTTTATTTTGCATCGTATACATCGGTCTCGCTTCTTTCGGATAATGTGTAATGAAAACAAATTCACTATTATATGTTTCCTTTACATATTTCCCTAGTAACTTTTCACCTTCTGTATCTAAATCCCCTACAGGAGATTCTTTACGATACTTACTTTTCAAAATTTCTTGTGCTTCTAACAATGTAATTTTAGGTATTTCAGTAATAACAGGTACTTCTATTTGTAATAGTTGTAGTTCTATTTCACATTTTTTCGCTACTTGTTGAAACATATATCGTAAAACATCCGTTTCTAGTTGCATCACTTCATAAAAATCATGAATAAAACCAAGTTCTACGTCTAACGATATATATTCATTCAAATGACGGGAAGAATTATGATGTTCCGCTCTATATACAGGTGCAATTTCAAAAACTCGTTCTAACCCACCTGCCACCATCATTTGCTTATAGAACTGTGGTGATTGTGCTAAATAAGCTTCTTTTTGGAAGTATGGAAGCTTAAAAACATTTGCTCCTCCTTCTGCCCCTTGCGAAACAATTTTCGGCGTAAAGATCCGTGTGAAATCGTTCTCTATAAGAAATTCACTAAAGCTCTGAACGAGTATAGATTTCACTTTAAAAATCGCTGCGGTTCGCTCATGCCTTAATGATATTACTCGCTCATTAAGTAGTTGATCTAAGCCCACTTGTAACTTCTTTTTATTTATTTCAAATGGAAGTGGTTCTGCACCGTTTATTACTTTCACTTCATGAGCAAGTACTTCAACACCCAATTCTGTTTTCGACGTCTCGACTATTTCACCGATTACATGGACAACACTTTCTACATCAACTTTATATCCAGCCAATCCATTCTCTAATACACATTGAATTACTCCTGTTCTGTCCCGTAATAATAAAAAACTAACATTTCCAAGATGCCGAATTTTTTTTACCCATCCTTGAAGTAATACAACCTTTCCACTTTGTTCCATACATTCTTTTGTGAGTGAACGCTTCATTATTGAATTCATTATTTTTCCCTCCAGTAATTTTATATTTATTTACGTTATTGTTGTCATCGTCATCATCCACGGTCACTCACCCCCTTTCAAAGAATACAAAAATCCGCCCCTATAAATAGGGACGGATTTTTTTCCGCGGTACCACCCAAATTGTCATACTGACCATCTTAGCCCTGATAACGGTAGGTACCGTTTGCTTTTACTAATAATCACGTTCAAAGCAACACTCACAGGTGTCTTTCCATCATGCGGTATCACAACCTTCTCAGCAACCGGCTGCTCTCTGTAGACCTTTGCACCATGTACTTTTCCTGATCATCACTTTTTATATTTACAGAGTATTCTAACTTCTAGCTTTATAAAATGCAAGAATTTTTTTGAAACATTCTGATTTTCTAACTCCTAACTGCTTCTAAAACGGGAAAAGTTAATTTTGTAATACATATTCTTATGTATTAAATCCGAAATTACACATCTAATATTTTCCTAATTTTTACATAAAAACCGTATTTTTCACGCATATTAATAAACAAATTTAAAGTGAGGTGTGCATATGCAAAAAGCAATTAGTTTCTTTCTCCTATTGTTTTGTCTAATTGTAGTAAACGAAACATACGCCTATTCACCAAAATCTTTACCAATCTCTCAAAACTCTGGTCAATGGCTAGTGAATATTGATAAACCGAAAAAAACAAACAAAAATATGCTTCAAGCTAAAAAAACTGAATTTCAAACATATCATTTTTCAGTAAAGAATATCGGGAATAGTGAAGTATATAACGTAAACGTCGAAGTATTCCGCAACGAACCAAATAAGAAAACGAAATATGAACTCTTTTCCCTAAAGGAAAGTCGTTTAGCAAGTGGAAAAACTGGATTTGAACACGCTAATTTACCTGTTGCTACAAAAGCGGATGAGGTTGATGTTATTATTACATGGCAAGAACACCCATTCCGATTGATGCGAAATGGTCAAAAAGTTGAATCTAGAAAATTTAAAGAACATTTTGTTTTTAAAGAAGCTAAAAAGTAAATGGGATACGGATATATTCACACTATCATTGATATAGCTTTATTTACTAGTACCAGTTCGTAAGCAAATTAAAAAGTCGTGGCTTATAATGCCACGACTTTTTATATTAATTCGTACTAATGCCTCTCGCTGCCCAAATACGATCGATATCAGCAGCATGTTGTCCGCCATATAAAAGAGCATCTGCTTGCTTAATCGCTTTTGCTCCATCACTGAATTTAGAGTTTGGTGTTAATGACCAGTGTGATTGTAAAATGATTTTTGTTGCTACATCACGGCCAAAAGCTTGTGCCATTTCGTATTGACCTTGTGCCCAAATTTCACCATCATCATGCACTTCATTCGTTATATCTTTCGGATATACTTTATTCGTATCTAATCGGCGTAAGCATGTTGGATCTGAACTAGAGTAAGCTGTCGCATCCCATTCTCCAACACATGCTTTTCCGTATCCTGTAGTCGATACTGCATCTTCATATGTAGCACCTAAGAAGTCGCCAAATCCTTCTCCCATCGCTCCGCCTTCTGCTGAACTACCAAAGCCAGGAACTTGGTTATCTTGAATCGAATGCCCATACTCATGTGCGATAATACCAGCATCTTCTGCATCATCAACACCGCCAGTACCGAAAGTTAAAGCTTTTGTTGATGGAGAATAGAATGAATTATCATCAGTTGTACCATTAACATTCACTTTTATCGAACGGTTATTAATATTTTTAAAACCTAACCCTTGAATGTAACGCTGTAATGTATCGATATGATAATACGACATCACATCTTCAAAGCTATCATTTGCACGTGTATAGTTAAATTGTAAATTCGTAGATTTTGTTTTCGCTTTTGAAGAAATCGTTACATATTCTCCAATTAAAAATCCTGTTCCATCTAAACCTTTTAACGTAACAGTTTTCAGTTGGTTCGTTAGAGCTGTTGAATCTGCATCGTTATTATCTTTTAAGCCTACTTTACTACCGCTAGATACTACTGGGTTAGGTAAAAATACTTTTCCTGACCCTTCAGCTTTTCGGTTTATATCAACCTTTTTAATTAACTTTCCATTTTCTGCATCAATAAATGTTTCCCATGCACCAAATGGATTATTAGAATGGACTACAACTTTATATACTGGACGAGCCATTCCTTCTTCAACAATATATCCGAATTCTTTCTCTGTAGGAGCCCATAAGTTTTGCTCACTTGCTTCTCCAACATACGCCATTGATTTTTGTATTGCATCTTTCTCACTAATTTTTGTCGTTACTTCCTTCACACCTGTAACAGGCTGATAATCAGAAACAGCGAGTACTCCCTTTCCTTCTCCGTTAAGAGTAACTGTAATTTGTTTTGAAAATACAGGAGCACCGTTAACAACTTGTTGGAACCTAACATATGAAGCTACTGACGTTTCTGTTGTAGAAATATATTGCAAGTCTGAAAGGTCTGCCTTCAATCCATACTGCGCAGCATTTTCTTTTAAATATTCAGTTGCTTTTTTCTGTGGCGAATAAGCTTCTAACTTTACTTGCTGTTGTTTTTCCAATGCCGAAACCGTAGAAATCGTCCCCATTACTAACGGCACAGTCATTGCCATTGCCACCATTTTTTTATTAAACATAGAACCACTCCCCCTAATAAAGTAGCTCAACCTTATCCCGTTACCACTCAGCAATCATTCTCCACAAAATGGAGGGATAAAAATTGAATCTAGGAGTAATTCTCTATGGACAATTCTATTACCTTTCCATTTGAGGTAAGTGAAATTTTCTCAATATTTATGTGTAAAGTGAAAACAATACTGTAGAAATATATTTCTACAGTATTGTTTTCGGTACGCTATGAAAAAAGAAAATTGCTAGTGATCCTATCGAATGTATAGTCAAATAAATTCTAATCATACAAAAAAGGAAGTTGGAATCATTCCAACTTCCTTTTTTCTTTAATTAGCCGCACTTAATTTAATTCTAAGTTTTGTCTCACCTAAAGAAAGTTCATCGTCTTCGTTCGTTAAGTGACCAAATGTAAATTGTTTAACGAGTAAGTTTTCTTCCAATAAATCTTTATGGTTCGTTAACGTTCGCTGTAGCTCTACTTCTGTATCGAGAATAACATCGACTCGTAAATTAACTGGTAAATTCAACTGTTTACGATATTCTTGAACCGCACGAATGAATTCACGCGCTACTCCTTCTTGTAACAATTCTTCCGTTACATTCGTATCTAACATAACTGTGTATTGTCCGTTAGTCGTATTAGAGAATCCTGATTTTGCAACTTTCTCAACTAACACATCTTCAGCAGTTACAACTACTTCTTCTCCTGGTGTTGCTTCGTAAACTGCTCTTCCTGTTGATACAAAGTTTTGCACTTCTTCTTGTGATAATTGTTTTAGCCAACCATTCACTGCATTCACATTTTTACCGAACTTCGGCCCCGCTGTTTTAAAATTAAGCTTCAATTGATATGATGTGTATTTTGTTTCATCGAGTTCAACATGGAACGCTTTTACATTTAACTCATCCATAACGATATCACGATAAGATTCCCAATCCATATCATTCTCGTTATGCTCAAGTAATACAAGTTCTGCTAGCGGCTGTTTTACTTTTAAAGAATGCTGATTACGGTTACTTCTTCCAAGTTCAACAACTTGTAAAACAGCATCCATTTCCGCTTCTAATTTCGGCTGAAGTAGTAATTCATTTACAACTGGATAATCAGCTAAATGAACACTACTTCCTTCTAAATTAAGATGAATGTCTTCCGCGACAAACGGTGTGAATGGTGCAATTAATTTACTAATTGTTACAAGTACTTCATGAAGTGTCTCATACGCAGCAGCTTTTTCAGCGTTCATACCAGATTCCCAGAAACGATTACGTGAGCGTCTTACATACCAGTTACTCACTTCATCTACAAGTGCTGCAATTTCACGAGCTGCATTCGTAAATTGATAATCATCAAGTGCTGTTCTCACTTTTTTCGTTGTACTATGCAATCTTGATAATACCCATTCGTCTAATTTCGTAAGCTTTACATTATACGTTTCTTTCGGATTATACTCATCTAAATTTGCATATAAAACGTAGAAGCTATACACATTGACTAATGTATCTACAAATTTAGATTTCGCTTCCAGTACTGTTCTTTCAGAAAAACGCTTCGCATTCCACGGGGCACTATCAACAAGTAAAGCCCATCTTAGCGCATCTGCACCAAACTTATCTACTAAATCAACTGGGTCTAGTGCATTCCCTTTACTTTTAGACATTTTCTGTCCTTCTTCATCTAAGACATGCCCTAATGATAACACTCGTTTATACGGTACTTTTCCTGTATACAGTGCTGAGACTGCTAATAAACTATAAAACCAGCCGCGTGTTTGATCAATTCCTTCTGCAATAACATCCGCTGGAAACTGCTCTTCAAATAACTCTTTATTTTTAAATGGGTAATGATATTGTGCAAATGGCATAGAACCACTATCAAACCAAACATCAATTACTTCTGGTGTACGATTCATTGTTCCTCCGCATTTCCCGCAGCAGACTTGCACTT
This sequence comes from Bacillus cereus group sp. BfR-BA-01355, assembly GCF_022663675.1. Classification (NCBI taxonomy): domain Bacteria; kingdom Bacillati; phylum Bacillota; class Bacilli; order Caryophanales; family Bacillaceae; genus Bacillus; species Bacillus cereus group sp. BfR-BA-01355. The sequence goes on along the minus strand of NZ_JAKUFY010000018.1, from coordinate 21,365 downwards.
CATCTACATAAGGCTTATGCAATTCCAAATCTTCTGGTGTTTCGTTCGTACTATGCTTTCTTAATTCAGCAATGCTTTTCGGTGCGAACTGATGATTACAACTTTCACATTCCCATACGTTTAATGGCGTTCCCCAATATCTATTTCGGCTAATATTCCAGTCCACCATATTTTCTAAAAACTTACCAAATCGTCCATGTTTCATATGATCCGGATACCAAGTAACAGAATCATTATTTTGTAAAAATGTATCTTTAATTGCAGTTGTTCGGATTAACCAACTTTCTCCTGCATAATAAAGTAGTGGTGAATCACAACGCCAGCAATGCGGATAGCTATGTTCATATTTTTCTTTATGATACAGTAAACCTTCCTTCGCTAAATAACGAACGATATCCACGTCACAATCTTTTACAAATTTTCCTTTCAAAAATGGTACTGCTTCTGTATACTCACCTTTTTCATCTACAACGTGCAAGAATGACAATCCTTCACTTTGAACGACTCTATAATCATCCTCTCCATATGCTGGAGCAATATGAACAAGTCCTGTACCACTATCTGCTGTTACAAAATCTGCTGCGATAACGCGGTAACCATTTGTAACTTCTTTCATCGGAAATGGGGCTGCATAAGATGTGTTTAATAATTCTTCGCCTTTATGAACAGATAATACTTCATAATTCTCTTTTAATACTTCTTGTACACGTTCTTTCGCAACAATATATACATGACCTTCTTGTTTTGCTTTAACGTATTCCATATTTGGATGGACAGCAAGCGCTACGTTTGCTGGAAGTGTCCAAGGTGTCGTTGTCCAACCTAAGAAATACTCATTTTCACTATCTTTCACTTTAAACTTCACAGTTGCACTTAAATCTTTTACTGTTTTATACCCTTGTGCAACCTCATGTGAGCTCAATGAGGTTTGGCAGCTTGGGCAGTATGGTGAAACTCTATGTCCTTTATATAACAATCCTTTTTCATGGATCGTCCCCAAAATATGCCATACACTTTCGATATATGGATTCTCTAAAGTTACATATGGATCATCCATATCTACCCAATAACCAATACTTTCAGTGAATTCACGCCACTGCTTTTCATATGTGAAAACACTCTCTTTACACTTTTGAATAAATGGTTCAATACCATATTCTTCGATCTCATTTTTACCAGAAATACCAAGTTGCTTCTCAACACCTAGTTCTACAGGTAAACCGTGTGTATCCCATCCTGCTTTTCTTACTACTTTATAACCAGCCATCGTTTTATATCTTGCTACTAAATCTTTAATTGCCCGACCAAGTGCATGGCCGACGTGTGGTAAACCGTTCGCCGTTGGTGGCCCTTCATAAAACACAAACGATTGCGCGCCTTCTCGATTCTGAATTGATTGTTCAAAAATGCTTTGTTCGTTCCACTGCTTACGAATACGTGTTTCTCTCCCTACAGCTGACTCTTTTACATCTACTTTCTTCATCTACAATCACTCCTTTGAATGTTTTAAAAGCACACAAAAAACCCGCCCCTATGAAGTAGGGACGGGTTTACCCGCGTTACCACCCTAATTCTATTAGCTTTTCACTAATAGCGCTTAGCAACGTACTATCATACGTGTTCTTTGTAACGGTAGACATCCGTCCGGGCTTACTCACTTTCAGCCTCGGCTCCTCGGAGATGATTTTCAAATAACTTCTGCCCACCGGCTTTCAGCAATATACCGGCTCTCTGGAGAACAGTTCACTATTTTACTCTTTCTCGTCTTCAGATTTGTATACTTTATTAAAAGTTATTTTATGCCATTTGACAACTAATTGTCAACTAATTCAAAATATATTCTTATCCTTATCCCCTATTCTTATACAATTACTTTTCAAATTCTCGCAATGCTGCTAAATTTTCATCATCCTCAATAAGTTCAACAAAGAATCCCGAGTCATCCTCACGAAGGACAATTTCAAGCTCTTCCTTCGCCTCTTCATTTCTATTTAACTGTGCTAAATAACAAGCACGATCATATCTTGCTAACAAATCACTTGCATCCATTGTTAATACTTCATTTGTTATTTTTTCTGCCTTTAGTGTTTGGCCGGCACCATGATATGAAGACGCTAAAGAAAGAAGAATTACTGTTTCATTTGGATGATGTATAGAAGCATTTTCTAATACTTGAATTGCCTCTTCAAACCTTTCTTGACTTTGATATATTTCTCCTAAAGCAAGAAATGCTCTACTTACGAACGGTGTTTGCTCCGTTAATTGTAAGGTAATCTTTTCTGCTTTTCTTTCTTCCCCTGCTTTAAAGAATACTTGTGCTTGCAGAAGAAGAGTATCATAATCATCTGGTAGTTCTCGAACCATTTGCTTCGTTAATTCCAAAGCATCTCTTAACATATCTTCTTCCTCGCACTCAACGAAAAGATTTACAAGTTGCTTCGCTACTTCATAATCCCATTTATTTTCTAGTGAGGTGTGCAGAATCTCTATCGCTTCTTTATTCATCTCTACATTCTCATAAAATAGCGCAAATCGCTGTGCTGCCATACTATTTTTCGGATTTAACTTTAAAGAGATTTCATATAAATCAATTATCATAGTAACCATTGAAATTTCTTTCGCACGATTTTTCATACGATAAAAAGCTCTCGTAATGATAGATCGTTTCGGCTGTTCATGCAGCTGGCGTTCAATCCATATTTCCGTAACCGCAGCTGCAGCATACATGAATGCTGTACTTCTTTCTGCTTTTTTCACCTTTAACGTATGAAGAAAATCTCGTATGTTAGACAATTTTTTATGTTGCTCTACTGCTTTTACATAAACATCAAATATACGTTCATTATCAAAATCTTTTTGTATTACTTTCATTGCAACTTCAATTGCTTTTACATTTCTTTTTTTCACTAATACTTTTGCATAATGATATAGAACTTCTATATGCTCACCATCTAATTGTAGCGCGTATTCAATCTGTGCTTGTTCTTTATCTATTTCATTCATCGCACCGTACACATATGCAATCGCATCTAAACGCCATATTTCAGGTACTTCTTCCGCTAATTGTTCTAGTTCAGTCAACAATTCTTCCTGAAGATTCATATCTACTGAAAGCTGTGCCAAATATTCCATATTAATATGCAACGGCTCTTCTTTCATCGCCTGAACCATATGACTTTGTTCTTTAAAACGGTTTTCTTCTTTTTCGTATATTTCCGCAAGCTGTAAATGTACACCTACGAAATTCCCATCAAGCTCTAAACATGTTTCATACGCTTGTTTTGCTTCCGTCAATTGTCCTAATGCCATAAGTGTTTCACCAATTCGGTAATACGGTAATGCCGTTTCCTTTTGTTCTATCGCCTTACTATATCTTTTCATCGCTTGGCCGTACTGTCCAATAGATTCATATAAAATACCTGCATAACAACCGTACTCACTTACTTCATTTCTTTCTTTGTGTAACGTTCTTAAAAACGCTATACCTCGTTGTACAAATTCCGTTCCTTTAATTCGATTCACATATTCATCTAACGCACTTGCTACATTATAATCACTTTTCTTTATACCATTTTCTAACTTAGATAGCGCTACTTTAAACCCTTCTTCATTTCCACCAAGTTCAATTTCAGCATCCCATAAAACCATTCCTGCATTCATGAGGAAATCTTGGCTCTTTTCAATTTGCTTCTCAAGACCAAGAATATATTCTTTTGCTTCCTTGTATTGTTCTCTTGCCATATAAACTTGTGTAAGTCCGAAGTGAGAATAAACATCCTCATCATTTTCTTCTAAAGCACGCTTATACAATACTTCTGCTTCTTCCAAGCTATCATTTTGAAAATGATAGTCACCTAATTTTACGTAAAGAGATGCTTTATCATCACAATTCTCAATACCGTTTAATAAAATTTCTTTCGTACTTTCCTCATCCTTCAAATCAGATTCGTATATTTCCGAAAGTTTTGTATAAATGTAAGGTGCATTACTATCCAAATGAATCGCTACTTTAAGCCCTTTTATTGCTAAATATAATTTTCCTAGTTGATGTGCACATCTCGCTCGTTCATACCATACATGTGCTTCATATTTATATTCTTTTAACAAGTCATTAAAGATTTCATATGCTTCTTCATATCTTTCTAAATCTATTAATATTATACCGTGATTCGTTAAAGTAAACCTTTCAGGACTACGCTCTAACGCAACTTGAGAGTATTGCAATGCTTTTTCAGATTGATCAATATACATATAGGATAAAGCGAGAAAACTCCAAGCAATAGGCTGATCTGCGTCTAATTGTAACGATGAACGAAAGCTTGAAATTGCTTCTATATAACTTTCCTGCTCAAAAGCATATCTTCCATTTATCAAATGATATAATGCACGATTATTTTTCTTCTCAACGCTTGTCAGCATTTGCTCGGCTTTGTCTACTTCCTGAAGACGAATAAAACACTGTGCACCATGCAATTTAACAAAGTCCGAGTTCGGAAACTTTTCCATTAACTTATCGATACAATATAAAATAAATTCTTTATCTACTTCAACATCTAAGTGCTTTATCGTATATAACCACGTATTTGGATTATCACTCGTTTCTTTTAAAAATTGTACTAAGTTACTAATTCCCTCTTTGTCATGTTCATCTAAATGATCCGTAAGAGAAAAAATAGATTTAAAATAACGATTTTCTTCTTCACTTAGAAACGCTAGTTGCTCCTTCTTTTCTTTCGGAACAAACGTGATTGCTAAACAGCCTGTATAACGATATTTTTCTTGTAATTTACTATATTCCACAAGAACTGGTTCTATAAAGTTTGGATCTTGAACATAGAAAGCTTGCAATGTATCATCATATCCAGATAGAACTTGTACGTGTGAAGCATGCTCAATATCTATACTTAATAAAACAGGAATTCCTTCGTCAATCAGTCTCTTATAATTCTCTTCATTCCCTTTAAAATAACGATATTCATAACCTAATTCTTCTAAATAAGAAACAGTATCTGAAAACTTCGAACCTGTCATATCAAAAATAAACTCTGCTATTTCATCTTGTGTACGTTTCTCTCCCCATATACGCAACATCATCTCTAAACTTGTCGGAACACAATAATTATCCTTTTGTACAATAGGAACTATCGGCAAGTGAACCTTTTTTCCATCCGGATTTTTTTCTAAATTATGATATAAAGATTCTTTTAAACTCTTTTCTTCTCTTAATAGCTTTTGTAAATCTGCAAACTTATTCATTTTGTACAACGCTTCTGCACGTAAATGTACAAAGTAAGTATTATAGGCATGATATGGCAGCTGAGTATTTATGTTATCTATTACCGCTAACATTTCTTCATATTGCTCTAAATCTAATAAATACTTTACCTTCTCAAAATGAAAATATGGTACTTGTGGAAACTTTACAATCGCATCATCAATTAACTGTATTGCACGTTTTTGTTCCCCTTTATTCGCATACAATTGTGATAATAAATAGGTAGATAACTCTTCACAATCTTCATGCTGTATGCCAGCAATAAATTGTTCTTCCGCTTTCTCCCATTCACCTGTATGCATATAAACGTAGCCCCATTTATCAAAGACTGCACGTGTACTGTACTCCTCTGCTTTTTTCATATACATTAGCGCTTCTTCGTTTCGTTTCATTTCTAAAAGACATCGTACTAACGTAAAATATGTTTTCGCTAAAAAATCTGCATCTATTTCTTCTTTACCTAACTCTTCTAAAGAAGATTTTAACAACTGCTCTGCTTCAAGAATTTTTCGCTCATCAATAAACTCATCACAATATAAAGAGAGCGTTCTCATATTTGGGAATTTTTTATAAGCGTAGCGAATGAGAAATGAACTGTATTGGTGCATAAGCCCTTCATCAGTAAGGCGAATTAATATATCAAACTCCTTATGCGAAGGAATATTGGCAAGCCAATTCTTCACATAGGATAAAGTATTCGTTTCTTTTATATATGCAATTTCATTATTTATTTCCTGTAATCCGTCTACAAATCTCTTATCTTTCAAACACGCTTCTAACTGCTTAAAATCTAGCATGCATTCACCTCGAATTTATATTTAAACTGCTACTTGCTTAGATTTTACACACCATATAGTATGTATTCAACTAAAATCTCTTATAATGGATGGTATTAATTAATATTATTCAAATTTATAACAAAATATAGTAAAAACGATTGCTTTTCTCTGTATTTTGTTTGATTATATGGAATAACGTAACATGCAGTTTTGATCTTGTAAAAGCTGAACTTAGTACATAAAATTATATCGCCGATAATTCAAATATATCAGCGATTATATGTCGAATACCGACTTATCGACATTAAACGACAATTCTTATATATCATACCTTTTAACATACTATGTCACCAAATGTAATTTTCATATTCGGAGCGTACACTAAAGAAGAATGCACATGAAATATTTTGTAAAATCGGAGTTCAGCTTCATATTGAGCTAGCGCATTATCATATGTTAATCCTCTGTCTATTAAACATTCTATAAATTGCTGCTTATCACCCGGATTGCCTGCAATCCCCTCTTCTTTTAATGATTGATACAAATCGTTTTTATCATTGTGATGCATATTTGAATCTAAAAAGTTCACTTTATCGCTTACTCTACACTCAATATTTTTCACACCTAATTCACTTAAATATATCGGTATTTTCATGCCTATATTGCCATCTTTACCATTTCTTTTCGTATCACTTTCAAATAATTTCTGCAAAACACCTAACTGAATAAATTCTGATTGTTTCTCCCCATCTAAAGAGTATGAAGACATATTTGATATCCAATGTGGTTCAAAACAGATTATTTTTCCGCCCTTTTTAATTGAATGTATCATTTTTTGTAGCATCGTTTTTGGCGAACTCATATGTAATAAGAAAGCATGACAGATTGCTATATCGTATTTATCGTTCAGTTCAATTTCTGTAGCATCTTCCTCAATAAATTCTGATTCATACGGGAGGGAACGAAACAACTCTCTCGCTTCAGCTATTAATGCTTCTCCGCTATCAATGCCTGTATATGTTGATCCACCTGGTAGTAACGGCAACAAAACTAACCCTAAATAACCATATCCACAGCCATAATCAACAACATGTACTGGATCAGAAATCTTCCAAACTGAATTCACTAGAAAACTTACATAATCGCTATTGTAATATAAATCTCTCGTGTTTTTTAAATACGCTAGTTTACTGTTCCAATCGTATGTTTCCAACGTCTAACGCCTCCTTTTATATACACCCCTTACAATTCTCCATTTAACAAAAACATTCCTACATTTTAATTCCCCCAGAAATTAGTTTAATAAAGTGAGATTACTACTTACATGGCTCCTATACCAAATAAAAAGGCATACATATCTGTAATGATACATACACCTTTTATGCTACATCTCCTCAGGTGCCTCCACCCCAAGTAAACGTAATCCTTCTTTTAGTACAACCGTCAAAGCATAAACCAATGCGAGTCTGCTGTCTTTTTCTTCGCTCTCTTCTAATATACGAACATTACCGTAATATTTATTGAATGATTGTGCTACATCTAATACATATTTCGAAATGATTGATGGCTCATTTTTATTGAAAGCTGCTTCAATTACTTGAGGGAATTTATTAAGTAATTTTACGACACTCCAGCTATGATCATCTTTTAAAGCAAACGTACATGTTTCAAATTCTACACTTTCTTTTCTTAAAATAGAGCAAGCACGTGCATGTGTGTACTGTACGTACGGGCCTGTTTCTCCTTCAAATTTCAGCATATTTTCTAATGAGAATTCAATATTGTGCATACGCTCATTTTTTAAATCGTGGAAAATAACTGCCCCTACACCGACTTGCTTTGCTACTTCTTCTTTCTGTTTTAAGTTTGGGTTTTTCTCTTCAATATTTTGTTTTGCAAGTTCAATTGCTTCCTCAAGTACTTCTTCGAGTAAAATAACTCTTCCTTTACGTGTCGACATTTTCTTACCATCTTTTAAAATGAAGCCAAACGGTACGTGTTCCATACCATCAACCCAAGTATAGCCAAGTTTTTTTAATACAGTGAAAAATTGATTGAAATGTAAGCTTTGTTCTGGACCAACAACATATAGCGCTTTATCAAACCCATAAGTGTTTTGACGATATAAAGCTGCTGTTAAGTCACGCGTTGCATAAATCGTCGCACCATCTGATTTTCTAATTAAGCAGGGCGGCATTCCTTCTTCTTCTAAATTAACGACTAATGCGCCTTCTGATTCTTCAAGCAAATCATGCTCTTCTAAAATCCCAATAAAATCTTCCATTAAGTTATTATAAAATGCTTCTCCTTGAAAATTAGTAAATTCAACACCGAGAAGTTCATAAATGCGAGAAAATTCTTTAAGGGACTCATGACGGAACCAATTCCAAAGCTCAACAGCTTCTTCATCACCTTCTTCTAATTTCTTAAACCAAGCACGCCCTTCTTCTTCTAGTTCTTCGTCGTCTTTTACCTCTTCATGGAATTGAACGTATAACTTAAATAATTCACGTATTGGATCCTCTTTAACTACTGCTTCATTTCCCCATTTTTTATATGCGGTAATTAATTTTCCAAACTGCGTTCCCCAATCACCAATATAATTGATTCCTACAACTTCATAGCCACATTTTTCAGCGATATGTTTCAGCGAATTTCCTATCATTGTAGAACGTAAATGCCCCATCGAAAAAGGTTTCGCGATATTAGGAGAGGAATAATCAATTACTACTGTTTTTTCACAGCCAAAGTGGTTTTGACCGAACTCTTCTTTTTCCGCTAAAACCGTTTTTAATACTGCATCACTTACAGTTTCACGATTGAAAAACACATTTACATAAGGACCAACGGCTTCTACTTTCGTAAAAAACGGATTATTTAATTTCTCAGCAACTTCCTTTGCGATAATAGCTGGTGCTTTTTTGTATTTCTTTGCTAATGAAAAGCATGGGAACGCTGCATCTCCAAATTCATCTTGTTTCGGTGTTTCAATTAAATCTAAAATTTGTTTTTGCGTTAGTTCATTCGTGAAAATATTAGATAAACTTTCCGCAAACTGCATTTTATAATCCATGATTTAACCTCCTTATTTTTTAAAACACAAAAAACTCGTCTCTAAAAAAGAGACGAGTTTTAACCCGTGGTACCACCCTTGTTGTTCGTTACGAACCACTTTCCCGTTTATAACGAGGACAGGGGGCCTCGGCTTTCTCTACTATTCGTTCAAGAAGCATCTCCGAAGTGCGCTTCATCTTTTTCTTCCGTACTAGGCTCACACCATCCCCAGCTCGCTTTCCTTCTAAAAAAGACTACTCTCTTCATCACAGACAGTATATTTAATTAATTATTGCTTATTATACATCTTTTCAAACAATTAGCAAGGGTCAATTACACCAAAGTGAAACTTAGCACTTTTTCTTTTGTATACGTGAAAATTGTGTTTTTCAAATCTAGAACTACGGAAATGATCTTTTAATACGACACGCTTTCTCGCCACTCGCTTCGCCTCCGCAATTGTTTCATCAGTAATATCATGATACAAAGCGAAGTGTTTTAATCCTTTAATTCCGTCAGATTCTATGACAGTTTCTTCAAACATAGGATCAAGGTAAACGACATCGTAACTATCGTCTTCACATTGCGCTAAAAATGAAAAATGCTCCGTTTGCTTTACTAGGATTCTTTGCATTGCTTCATCGATTTCAGAAACAGATGAAGACCATGTTTTCAAACCATTTTTCATGATATAAGCCATATATTCATTGCCTTCAAGTCCTGTTACTGTTCCACTTTCACCAACAACATAACTAGCTACAATACTATCTGATGCCATACCGAGCGTACAATCTAACACTGTCATTCCGCTCTCTAATTTAGCAGCTTGTACAAACGGATCGTGCTCTCCACGCATTAACCTTTTCACACGAAACATCGCTGAGTTCGGATGAAAGAAAAATGATTCTTCCGTACCTTTCGGATAAATAGCTAATCGGTTCTTTCCTACGACAAGTACATCTTGTTCATACTGCTCATGTAATTTATGCACTGGTATATCATTACGTAAAATAAAAGAACGATTTAATTCTTCTGCTACCTCCTTTGCATATGCTGTCATTTCTTTATTTGTTCTTCCTGCTGTTGTTACTATCATTCTTTCACCTCTATATAAAGAAAAGAGGGAGATTTACTCTCCCCCTTCTTTAGCAATTCTTTTCGAAAGCTTGCTCTAAGTTCGTAATAATTTCGTCCATAGTTGCACCTTCAATTTCATGACGGTGAATGAAGTGAACAACTTCTTTTCCATTTAATAATGCCATAGATGGTGAAGATGGAGGGATTTCTCCGAAGTATTCACGCATTTTTGCGGTAGCATCTTTATCTTGACCTGCGAATACAGTTACAAGATGATCAGGTTGTTTTTCAGCACGAACAACCGCTTGACCTGCTGATGGACGTGCTAAACCAGCTGCACAACCACAAACAGAGTTTACAACTACTAAAGTTGTACCTGATGTATTTTCCATAAATTCTGTTACAGCTTCTTCTGTAGTTAACTCTTCAAACCCAGAACGCACTAACTCTTGGCGCATTGGGATTACCATTTGGCGCATGTATTCTTCATAAGCATTTGACATCTTGTAATCTCTCCTTCAACTTTCATTCCAAATTCATCATATCACGCTCTATTACTAGGTGCAAAAGAAAGATTACGATGATTTCATTTTTTTGTAGGGATTTCACAAACCCCACCGCGGCAATGTCCAACTGGGACAAGTTTTCTATTGTTAGCGATATAATCGTATACTTTACTTCCAAAACCAAGTACGATAGATAGCTTTATAAAAGGAACGGCAAACCAATAAGATGGTACGGCCTTTGCTAATACATCTATGCTCTGAATGCCGTCATACCACTTATTATTTTTAAAAATATACAGTCTTTGTTCCATCTTACTTTGTAGTTCTTGAGAAAGCTCATACTTCTCAACTACATCTTCATCTCGAAATGAAACAAATTTCATCTTACCTTTTTTATCTAATTTTTTCGTACGTTCTGCAACCGCCGTACACATCGGACACCAACTATCATAGAAAACAATCATATATTATTCCCCTTTACGAGACTCTGTCATTTGTTTCCATACAGAACCTTTTGCTTCTTCTCCGCCTTCAATACGCTCTAATGCTAGACGCGCTTGCATCGCTACTTCAAACTCTGGATCATCTTGCGCTGCTTTTAATGCTGGAATTGCACTTTCATCTCCAAGCTCAAATAAGAACATAGCTGCACGCCAGCGTACTAATTTACTTGAATCTTTCAGAGATTTAATCATAACGAACATCGCTGCTGGATCACCTACGTCTGATAAGCAATCGCCTGCTGTACGGCGAACACTTACTGAACGATCTAATAACGCTTTATATAATAATGGCAATACTCCATCACCTTTTACCATACCTAAATACGCAGTTGCTAAACGGCGGATCGAAACTTTTTCATCATCTAACGCCATCTTCAACACTGGAATATCTTCTTCAGTAGGATCCATTTGTTCTAATGCTGCAAAACGGTTTTTCCAGTCAGCATCTTTCATCATCTCTTCTGTTACTTTATATGGCTCACGCTTTTGAACCGTTACTTCAACAGCACCTGCCTGGTTTAATAATTCTTTAACTGTTTCATTTACACGTTCTTCTGAATAAGCAGCAACAATCTCTTCTACTACTTCTTTCCCGATTTCTTCAAAATTACCGTAACGTGTACTTTGTTCTACCCATTTTCGCTCTTTTACAACGTTTGGTGCAGACATTTGTACCTTCATAATTGATTCTTTAAAACGCTCTGGTAAGCCAACACGTTCTTCCGATGTTCCATCTGTTAACTTTACTTGCATTGGAATTGTAAAGAACATTTGAACAAACACTTTCACTTCCCCAAAATGAGCAAGTTGTTGTTCTTCACTTTCTTCCACTACTTCTTCGCCAAAAACAGCACGAACTTGTTGTAATAAAACTTTCCAGTCATACTTTGCATTTCGCTCCACTGCTAAAAAATCTGCTACATGATACACACCTTTAATGCCTTCAATTTTCAAAATTTCTTGCACTTGCATTGGCGCTTGTTCTTTATTTTCATTTGTATAATTATTACGCGCTCCTGATGGTAATACTTCATTCAAAATAACTTTCATTGTATTTGGACTTGGCGTCGGTTCAATTGCTTTAATCTTCACGTAAAAAACTCTCCTTTATTGCATGTTCTTAGCTGTATTGTAACATGTTATCACTCTATACTCCTACTCGGATGCTTAATTTTACTAATTCCTTTTCTACATTTCTGAAAAGCTTTATTCATTCTATTTTCACCTAATCTTTCCAAAACTATAGTTAAAAGTCTAATTGACAATTACATAAAAAGGAATTAACCTTAACTCATAAAATGACCTTGGTCATTTTATGAGTTAAGTCATTTATAAGTGGAGGGATAACAAATGAATAATGTCATAATTATTGGTGGCGGTATCGCTGGACTTTGTGCAGCAATTTCCCTACAAAAAATAGGATTAGATGTAAAAGTATATGACAAAAAAACTGAACCCACTGTTGCTGGTGCAGGTATTATCATTGCCCCAAATGCAATGCAAGCACTGGAATTATACGAAATTTCTGAGAAAATCAAAAAATTTGGCAACGAAAGTGACGGTTTTAACCTTGTATCCGAAAAAGGAACTACTTTCAATAAATTAATTATTCCAACTTGCTATCCAAAAATGTACTCCATTCATAGAAAATATTTACATCAATTATTACTTTCTGAACTAAAAGAGGATACTGTCGAATGGGGAAAAGAATGCGTAAAAATAGAACAGAATGAAGAAAACGCCTTAAAAATAGTATTTCAAGATGGTAGTGAAGCACTCGGCAATATACTCATTGCGGCTGATGGTATTCATTCTGTCGTTCGAAAACAAGTAACACAAGGCGATAATTACCGTTATGCAGGCTATACGTGTTGGCGCGGCGTAACTCCTACTAATAACCTTTCTTTAACAAACGATTTTATTGAAACTTGGGGAACAAACGGTAGATTTGGTATCGTCCCTCTTCCCAACAATGAAGTATACTGGTATGCACTCATAAACGCTAAAGCTAGAGATTCAAAATACAAAGCTTACACAACAGCAGATTTATATAATCACTTCAAAAATTATCATAATCCCATTCCAGCTATTTTAAAAAACGCATCTGACGTTAATATGATTCATCGTGATATTGTAGACATCACTCCAATGAAACAATTTTTTGACAAACGCATCGTATTTATTGGAGATGCTGCCCATGCACTTACTCCGAATTTAGGTCAAGGTGCTTGTCAAGCAATTGAAGATGCGATTATTCTGGCTGAATGTATCGAAAATAATGCTCATTATCGTCAAGCATTTATAGAATACGAACAAAAAAGAAGAGATAGAATTGAAAAAATCTCAACCACTGCGTGGACAGTTGGAAAAATGGCGCAAATAGAAAGTAAACCTTTAACTATAATAAGAAATGAAGTAATGAAACGTATTCCAAAATGGATTTCTGAAAGGCAAGCACACGAACTATATAGTTTTCGTTTATAACAAGAAACTATAAACAGAATTCTTTCTATCTTGCTTTCGATTATATAGAGCTTTATAAAACAATAAACTGAATTCTGACGTAAGATTCTATTTGAGATTATCTATTAAACAGCTATAATTGTTTGTGTTAGGAGTAGATAAAATGCTAAGAGAAACGAGAAAAAAAGAGTTAAAAGAACTTATATTCCTAAAGGCAATACAGCTCTTCCAAGAACGTGGGTACGAAAACGTAACGGTTCAAGATATTACTACTGCATGTGGTATTGCAAAAGGAACTTTCTTCAACTATTTTCCGAAAAAAGAAAACATATTATTATTTTTAGGTGATTCTCAGATTGACCTATGGAATGAAAGTTTAAAAACGTATAAAAATATGGAACATCCAAAAGAAAAAATCAAACTTGTTTTAGGAGATTTACTGGATCGATTTACTGGACATGGTGATTTAATGAAGCATGCCGTCTTTGAGATTATAAAGTCAAACTACTTAGTAGAAAATGAATTAAAAAGTATACAACAGCTACAAGAAGGTTTGTCTTCAATTATTACCGAAGCGAAAGAGGCAGGAACATTAAACAGTCAATGGGATGTAAATATTATCACTTCTACTATTATGAGTACTTATTTTTATACACTAATGTCCCATTCCCTATTACATGCTAATGAAACAAATGCAAAAAATATACTCTATCAACAGTTGGATGTTGTTTGGGGAGGTATCACTCAAAAATAATAGAGGGCTATTAACCCCCTCTATTATTTTTGATACTCTTTACTTCTTATCATGATGCCCCCTCCCGCCTTCTCTCCAAAAAGGTAATACTCTCAATCACAACTTCAGTTCTATATATTCTCTTGCCTTGTTCATCATCGTAATTACTCGTCTGAATACGCCCTGTAATCCCAACAAGTGACCCCTTCTTACAATATTCAGTTACATTCTCAGCCGATTTTCGCCAAACGACACAATTAATAAAATCGACTTGTTGTTCACCTAAACTATTTCGAAATCCTCTATTCACCGCAATACATATTCTTGCATAAGCGACGCCTTGTTTTGTGTAGTATAATTCTGGCTCCTTTGTCAATCTACCGATTAATACAACTCGATTCATCATAAGTTATACCACCTCACATATTTTTCTTCATTGTAAGGAGAAGTATTTGAATAGTAAAAAGCACAAAATGATATATCCGTAAGTAAAAAGTATTATTTTAGACCCTACAAAACAAAAAAAGAAACCATACATAGTTCAAACATGTATGGTTTCAAAATTTATTACACTTCAGTACAAGATATGTAATATCCTCCGCGAGCCATCTTTATTTCAGCACGGTACATTACATTTTCTAAGTAGAACGTAATCGGTTTAACTTTACTCTCAAATTTTAGTCTCTCATTGCATTCAGTTGCATATCCTTCAATCACTGAAGTAATAACTTCTGATGATGGATACGTTAAAGTTTCATCTAGTTCTATGAAAAAACTTTTAGAAAATAGTTTTTTCATAATCCCTTTCTTCTCTTTCATCATATTCCATCTCCTTCAATTCAAGTTGATAACATCCATATTATACCATACATTCAATTTATCTTTGAAAATAAAAAAATCCTGCATTTTTCATGCAGGATTTTTTTATTAGTCATTTTTCGTAAAGTAAGAAACGAAACGAAGAATTTCTAAGTATAACCATACTAATGTAAGCATTAGTCCCATCGCAGTATACCACTCCATATATTTCGGAGCTTGACTACGTACACCATTTTCGATTAAATCGAAATCTAGTAATAAGTTTAATGCAGCAACTACGATAACAACTGCACTAATAATAATACCGATTGTACCACCTTGGTGAATGTATGGAACAGTTACACCAAACATATTTAGTAGGAATACGACTAAATACATAACCATAATTCCAAGTGTTGCTGCCATAACGCCTGTACGGAATTTATCCGTTACTTTTACTACGCGTGTTGCATATAACACTAACATTGCAAATAGAATTGAGATTGTTAGTAATACAGCATTTAAAACGATAGAATCGCCAAATTTCATTGTATAAACTGCTGAAATACTTCCTAACACAACCCCTTCTACCGCTGCATAGATTGGTGCACCAAAAGGTGAAATACGCGGGAAGAACATAGACGCAAATGCGATGATTGCCGCAACGATTAAAGCACCAATTAATACTGGCATCTTCATCGTCCCCTGCATCATTTGTATGTATGAATAGACAGACGTTGCAAGTAGCAAGATAAGCATAATGAACGTTTTGCCTACTGTTCCGCCAATCGTCATCGCAGAAGCGCTTGCTCCCTCTTTACGGAATGCCTCTTTTTTCAACATTGGATTAGATGTTCTCATTTTTTCCCTCCTAAAATAGGTTCTACCAATAGTGTAAAGTTTTTCTCTTTACTTTTCAATATATGCAGCTTGTTTTTATTTTAATCCTTCAACGATGTCTGATAGTTCACTCCATCTTTCCATCTTTTTTTCTAGCTCTTCTTCTGTTTTCTGCTGTGCTTCAGATAATTCTTGTGCCTTTGTGAAGTCAGATCCAACTTTCGCAAGTTCTTCCCCAATTGACTCAATTTTCTCTTCAAGTTCGGCAATTGTATCTTCAATCGTTTCCCATTCACGCTGCTCATTGTATGAAAGTTTACGTTTACGTTGTTGTTTTGGAGCTTCTTCTACTACTTTTTTCTCTTTTTGAACTTCCGCTTTCTCCATAAGTTCTCTCGTTTTTTCCATTTCTAAATAATCTGTATAACTACCTAGGAACTCACGCACTTCGCCTCCGCCAGTAAAGATGAACAGTTCATCTACTACCTTATCTAAGAAGTAACGGTCATGCGATACAGTTAAAACGACACCTGGGAAATCTTCTAAATAATCTTCTAGTACTGTTAATGTTTGTGTATCTAGATCGTTCGTAGGTTCATCAAGTAAAAGTACGTTTGGTTCTCCCATTAAAATACGTAATAAATATAAACGTCTTCTTTCACCACCAGATAGTTTACCAAGCGGTGTACCATGTGAATGAGTCGGGAATAAGAAACGTTCTAACATTTGAGATGCACCAATTACTTTTCCATCTGTTGTATGAATAACTTCTGCAATCTCTTTAATGTATTCAATCATACGCTGATTTAAATTCATCTCTTCATTTTCTTGCGTATAATAAGCAACTTTTACAGTTTGTCCTACTTCAACTTCACCACTATCAGGAGATAACTTACCTGCAAGCATATTTAATAGAGAAGATTTCCCGCTTCCGTTCGCCCCAATAATTCCAATACGATCACCTGGTTTCACAATATGATTAAAATTATGTAATACCGTCTTATCGCCAAATTTTTTCGTTACATCTTTTAACTCAAGTACTTTCTTTCCTAGACGACTTCCACTTAGTGCAATATCAACTGACTGTTTTGCAGCTGGTCCTTCTTGTTCCTTTAGCTCATCAAAACGCTGAATACGCGCCTTTTGTTTCGTAGAACGGGCTTTTGCACCACGACGAATCCAAGCAAGTTCACGACGATATAAATTTTGGCGTTTGGATTCTTGTGCCAATTCTTGCTCTTCGCGAAGTGCTTTCGCTTCTAAAAATGTACTATAGTTTCCTTCGTAGCTATATAATTTACCATTATCTAATTCAAAAATACGGTTCGTCACACGATCTAAGAAATAACGATCATGGGTTACAAGTAATACCGCACCTGTATATCTTGCTAAATATTCTTCTAACCATTCAACTGTCTCATGGTCAAGATGGTTCGTAGGCTCGTCTAAAATTAATAAATCAGGTGTTTCAATAAAACATTGTGCCATTGCGATACGTTTTTTCTGTCCACCAGATAAATTTCCAACAATTGCAGTGAAATCTGTAATTCCTAATTTCGTTAGAAGAGATTTCGCATTTGCATTTGCTTCCCATGCACTCATTGCATCCATACGTTGCTGCACTGCAAATAATTGTTCCTGTACTTTTTCATTACTTGGATCTTTTTCAATATTTAATAGCGCTTTTTCATAATCACGAAGAAGACGAATTAAAGGTGTATCACCATGGAACACTTGCTCTAATACTGTTAGTTTTTCATCAAAATCTGGTTGCTGTGATAAATAACTAATTGTATACCCACGTGAATGCGTCATATCACCTGTATCAGGAGTTTCTAATCCTGCAATAATTTTTAATAATGTCGATTTACCAGTACCGTTTACACCAATAATTCCGACACGTTGTCCTTCTGTAATACTACATGATAATCCATCAAATAACGGCTTTTCTCCATATGATTTTGATAAGTTCTCCACAGTTAACATTTTCATATTTGTGCATTCCACTCTTTCATAAATTGTTCAATAAACTGTTCCATGTAACGATGACGAATTTCAGCCTCTTGTTTTGCTGCATTCGTATTCATTAAATCTTTTAATTTCAAAAGTTTTTCATAAAAATGATTTAAAGATGGATCATTATTTTTTCTATACTCTTCTTTCGTCATTTCTTCACGCGGCGGAATAGTTGGGTCATACATTAATCTCCCTTTTGCCCCGCCATATGCAAATGTACGAGCAATTCCAATTGCACCAAGAGCATCTAAACGATCCGCATCTTGAACAATTTTCCCTTCAAGTGACTCTACTGTGCCGCCATGGCCACCTTTATAAGACATATTGGCGATGATATGAAGAATATGTTTACTTTCCTCTTCTTCAACACGTAACTCTTCTAACCAATCAGAAACTTTTTTCATTCCTGCTGCTTCACTTTCATTTAGCTTTTCATCTGCCACATCGTGAAGTAATGCTGCCATTTCAATTATAAAACGATTTCCACCTTCTTGCTCAGATAAAGAAATCGCCAGTTTATGTACACGCTCAATATGATACCAATCATGCCCACTCGCATCTTTTTCTAAAATATGTTTTACAAAAGTAATTGTTTTTTGGATTTTTTCTTGTTTTGTCATTTTATCTTCACCCAGTTACTTATTGTAACACGCCCGCATTTTTTCATCACATATTTTCTTGTCTGCCCATACACTAGGTGGTAGGCATCATCATGAAGGAGGAATAAACATGTTCTATAATAATCAACCGCCTTACCCAAGGCAACCATTTTACCCTCAACAGCAGGAACAGAGATACACAGAACAATACGAAGAACAAGAGTTACAGCAACAAGAACAACAATATGACGAAAATCCATATGCAACAACGCAAAATCAAGAAACTGAATTTCAACAAAATCCATATGACACACGTCCAAATTATGAATATCCTCAAAATCCATATGCAGCACCACAAAACCAAGAACAACAATATCAGCAAAATCCATATGTAACACCACAAAACCAAGAACAACAATATCAGCAAAATCCATATGTAACACCACAAAACCCATACACAACTCAACCGCAATACCAACAACAAATGTATCAACCAAACTACGACGCACGTGTCTCACCACCTAAACCACCAACAATAGATCCAACTCAGCCACAAATTTTACCGCCTGGGCCAACATTAGACATTACACAACCACAAATCTTACCACCTGGACCAATTACAGAACCAACACAACAACAAATTCAACAAGTTGTCGGTACACAGTTTTTACCTTTCAAGAAACCTGTACTAGATTTCGTAAAACCATGGGTAGATTACGGTTTAAATGAAGCAAAACATACATCACACGAACACGCATTAACAGAAGTTGCTGCAATTATGTTTTTAGTTGGTAAAGGCTTCAATCCAACGATTGCTCATTATATCGTTGAATCTTGGGAAAAGAATGAGCAGTTTTAGGGTTGTTTATTTGATAAAATATAAAAAACACAAAAGTGCCAAAACCCTTATACCACAAGGGCTTTGGCACTTTTTAATATCTAGAACAAATTTTATTAAAATAATTATTTTTATAGATTTTCATACTTTTTTATATAGTACGTGAACAAAATGTGAGCAAAATGTGCGCAAATATATGAATCACATTTTGCTGTTGGTGCACTGGTTATTTAAACCAATTCTCAATTATGAGATTTATATGAAAAACCAACACTTTTTCCTGTTGGCATCCGGACAGTTTCCTGATATCCAGCCACGACACTCATGCACTGTGGCTGGATATATAAATTCAATTAAGTTTTTCGTCTTTTTCTTCCTTTTTTCTCCGTCCATTCCGACCAAGTAACGTTTTGATAAAGGGGCTACGCTATCCCCACAGCATTCTTTTTTCAAAAAACAATTAACTGTAGAAATGTCATACCGCCGATTCCAAAGTAAAAAGGCACCTGATTAAGTGCCCTAAATAGTGCCCCGAACAGTACTCCTAAAATTCCATTACTTTTTAAATCATGCCAAGCGCTGTAGCAAAGTTGGTGATACCTGATTTACGTTTTCTATAAAACTTACCTCGTTTTATTCCAAGGATAGTATAAATGTAATCATCATTTAATTCTTTCATACTCATATACTTCATTTCAAGAATCCTTTGTTCATCCTCATCAAGAGCTTCTTCAAAAGCTCGTTTTAACTGTCTATATTTCAACTCATGTTTATCCACTTGCTTTAGCTCAGGAAACAATAATCCTACTCCAAGTTCTGTTTTTTCTGCTGATTTTGAAACCGGATACATAAAACTCTATATTTCCGTAACCCATCTATAACAAATGGAACAATTATCAATCCTTACATATGTAAGACTAAAATTTAAAATATTTTAGATATATGCCTTTGTATGTGTATGAAATTAGTTCTGTATCCCAAATAGGTTGGAAACCTTCATTTGCTTATGCCTATTACTGTGTAATTTACTAGCAGTGATCATTTAACTTAACACAATTACACTACATTCTCATAGTATATTTAATCATTTTCACCAGACATAAAGTATAAAAACAATTAAAGAAAAGAGACTGTCTTCAAAAGTTAATCTGTAGATACTTTTTTGACAATCTCTTTTCTTATATCAAAATTTTCAACTACAAAACTTATAACTGATTATACGAATGTTATACCCGCACTTGCGAATCCTGTAATAGCAGTAGCTATATCAAAACCAGGTGTAGTCGATGAAACAACAAGTAATATCTTATCTTGTGGAGCGACCGCAATTGCTTGTGCGCTAATACCACTCGCGGTATTACCGATAGCAATAAGACCACTAAATGCTGGTGTTAATAGTAACGGTGTACCTACTGGAGTGAAAGTATTACTTGCTGCTGGTGCGCTGTACAACTGCATTTGAATTTGTATGCTTCCTAATGCTAAAGCAACCGCTACAGTTACACTAAAGAATCCTGCTAACGAAGTAATTGTACCTGCACGAGGAGCTACAAATGCGAAATCAAATACTGGAGGTACAGGGCCTATAGTAATCGGGCCACCAGGTGGGACAATTACAGGGAAGAATGAACTTCCAAATCCAAGAAGTGCTCCTGTGTTTGCTAATCCACCTAAAACAGTTGCTAATGCTACTGGCCCACCTGATGCGAACGGAATAACTGCTCCAGCTCCCGTTGCTCCTGTTAGGCCTGTTGGACCTGTTAGACCTGTTGGACCCGTTGGACCTGTTGGACCTGTTGGACCTGTTAGGCCTGTTGCTCCTGTTAGGCCTGTTGGACCTGTTAGACCTGTTAGACCTGTTGGACCTGTTGGACCTGTTGGACC